>DATLIF010000600.1:0-3963 GCA_035539575.1 Fimbriiglobus sp.
GGCGTCGAGGCAGAGGAGGTGGCCAAGCCGCCCCACCGTGTACACCTTGCCGCCCTGGACGACCGGCGTCGCGACGGGTCCGATCTCCTGCTTCGGGTCAAAGGCCCAGTCCTCGTAGGCGACCTCGTAGGCGTGGGTCCAGAGATCCTTGCCGGTCGCCTCGTCGAGGCAGTGGACGCGCTCCTTGGCCGTGGGCTTCGCCACCTCGGAGTCGGCGAGGTAGACCCGGCCTCGGGCCACGACCGGGCTCGAAAAGCCCCACCCGACCGGGACACGCCAGCGGATCCTCAGGCCTCCGGGCGGGAACGATTCGAGGAGGCCGGTTTCACCCCACACGCCATCGCGGTTTTGCCCGCGCCACTGGGGCCAGTCGTCCGCCCGCAGCTCGGCGGCCGGCAGCAGCGTCAAGGTGAGGGCGATCGCCGGGAGCGTCTTCGGGGAGCGGAACACTCATTCCCTCCTCCGGCGAATCGCCGCTTTGCGGAGCCAAGGCCGAACTTATGATTGGACAGACCCGCCTAGTTCGGGTGCGTAGTCTGCCCATTCCGATTGGACCGACATTAGAGTAACCCGAACCCGCATCGGCAACAAGTCTTGGGACGTCGGGGTCGGATCCTCGGCTGAGATAGGCTGACCGGGCCGGTCAGCCTATCTCAGCCGAGGCGTTCCCGGGCGCCCTCACAACCGGTCGGCCGGGCTGACGACCCCGCGCCCACCACGATTCAAGACGTGGGTGTAGATCATTGTCGTCTCCACGCTGGAGTGGCCCAGCAATTCCTGGACGGTCCGGATGTCCGCGCCGTCCTCCAACAGGTGCGTCGCGAAGGCGTGCCGCAACGTGTGCGGGGTGGCCGGCTTGGCGATCTCCGACTTCACCACCGACTCCCGGAACGCCCTCTGGATCACCGTCTCGTGGAGGTGGTGCCGATGCCGGAGCCCAGTGCGCCGGTCCGTGAAGTGGCTGGTCGCCGGGAAGACCCACTGCCACCCCCACTCGCGATCGGCGTTCGGGTACTTCACCGCTAAGGCATGCGGGAGCGGCGCCCGCCGCGGCCGCGCCGCAGGTCGTACTCATGCATCGCCTGCCGGGTCCGGCAGGCGGCCCGCAGCCGGTCGAGCAGTTCCGGCTGCTGCGGAATCGGGGCGGGGCGAACCACCTCAGCCCCCCTTCAGCCCGAAGTCCGCCGGCAGCCGCCGCCAGCCGCTGTGGATGTGGTTGGCCGGGTTGCCGGCTGAGTCGCCCTGCACGTTCAGGAACTCCACCACGAACGTCGGCCCGTGGACCCGGTACGTGTACGGCTTGCCCTTCCGGTCCTCGCCGACCCAGTAGGCGAAGTGGACCTTTTCCGGTCCGGCGTCCCGGACCCGCTTCAACTCCGCCGCGGCCACGTCCGCCGGCAGCCGGTTGGCGTAGCCCTCCAGCAACTTCTGGAGTGTCGCCTTCTGGTCGGCGGTCAGCTTCGCGGCTGGCAGCCCGACCGGGTCGCCGACGGCGGCCGTCGGCTGGCCCTCCTTGATCTCCGGGTGCTGCTTCGGTTGAAGCGCGAGCTTCTTCTGCTCCTCGGTCAGCGACTCGATCAGTGCCTTCGCGGGGACTTCGGTTTCCGGCAGGGTGCGAAGTCCCATCTTCGGCCCGGCCTTGACCTCGGCCGGGTTGGCCGCGAACAGCATCGGCGTCGCCGAGACGACCTCCCCCTTGTCGAGCGTCAGGTTCACCGACAGGTGGTGCCCCTCGATCCGCCAGCCCCACGCCCCAGTGTTCGTCGGCTCGCCGAAGACGCTCACGAAGTACCACTGCGGGTTGCGGACCATCGCCCCCTTCTTCTCCAGGTCGGCCAGGATCTGCTCCAGGCTCATGATCGTCGCCGCCTGGTCGAACCCCTTCGCCGAGAGCCCGGTCCGCAGCAACTCCAGCGCGGCAGTTTTCTGATCGGCGGTGAGTTCCTCCAGCCGAACGCCCTTGCGGGTCGGGTTACGCTGCTTGTCCTGTTGCGGGGTGAAGTACCACTTCTCCCGGTGCGGGTCGTCGAACCCGAAGCTCGCCTTCGTCTTCTGCTCGGCGGACAGGCCGGCGAGGAATTTGTTGGCGGCGTCAGCCATCTTTGCCCCGGACGGCGGCGCCTGGTTGGCGACCAGGACGACGGCGGCCAGGGACGAGACGGCGACCACGACCAGTGCGAGGCGGAGGAGTTTCATGGAAGAGGCTCCCGGCGGGTGGGCATTATCAGTGGGTCCGAAGATACGGCATCTCCGGCCGATTGGGAACGGGGTCCCGGCCCGAATCAGCCTGCCAAAATGGCAGCCGTGTGCGTAGCATGACCCCATGCCACAGACCGCGACACCCCCCGCCCCCAGCACGACTTCCTCATTCGACGAGCCGCTGCGCGTCCTGGTAATCGACGACGACCGGAACCTGGCCGAGGCGATCGCCGAGAGCCTGCGGCGCAAGGGGCACGCCGTCACGGTGGCCACGTCGGGCAAGGCCGGGGCCGCCCGCGTCGAGAAGGACGAGTTCGACGTGGTGCTGACCGACCTGAAGATGGCCGACCTCGACGGGCTGACCATCGTCCGCCGGGTGCGCGAACACCTGCCGGACGCGGAGGCGTACGTCATCACCGGGTACGGCGAGGTGAAGACCGCCGTCGAAGCGATGCGGCTCGGAGCGGCCCACTACCTGCTCAAGCCGATCGACATGACCGAGTTGCGGGCCATCGTCGAGAAGTCGGCCGAGCGGGTGCGGCTGGCGCGGGCCAACCGCGAACTGCGGCAGCAACTCGACGAGAAGTTCGGCTACGAGGGGGTGGTCGGTAGCGGCCCGAAGATGCGGCAGGTGCTGCGGTTGCTCAAGGCGTACTCGCCGACTGCGGCCCCGGTGCTGATCTTCGGCGAGAACGGGACCGGCAAGGAGTTGGCGGCCAAGGCGCTGCACGTCAACGGCCCGCGGCGGGCCCGACCGTTCGCGGCGATGAACTGCGCCGCCCTGAACGAGAACCTGCTCGACGACGACATGTTCGGCCACGAGCCGGGGGCGTACACCGGGGCGGACAAGGTCCGCAAGGGCCGGTTCGAGCACGCCCACGGCGGCACCCTGTTCCTGGACGAGGTCGGCGACATGCCGCCGGGCCTCCAGGCGAAGCTGCTGCGGGTGCTGGAGAACGGCGAGGTGGTGCGGATCGGGGCCAACGACCCGATCAAGGTGGACGTGCGGATCATCGCCGCGACCAACAAGGACCTGGAGGCGATGGTCGCTCAGAAGAAGTTCCGCGAGGACCTGTACCACCGGCTGAAGGTCGGGGTGGTCCGGTTGCCGGCACTGCGGGAGCGGATGGAGGACCTGCCGCTTTTGCTCAACCACTTCCTGACGGACCTGGCGCGGAAGTACGGCAAGCCGGTGCCGGCCGTGGCCGAGCCGGTGCGGCGGGCGTTGGCCGGGTACGACTGGCCGGGCAACGTGCGCGAACTCAAGAACGTACTGGAGGGCATGGTGGTGCTGGACGCCGACGGCGCCCTCGGCCCGGACGATCTGCCGGAGGACGCCGGCCCGGCGGCGCTGCTAGGCGGGGCGTCCGGCGGCCCGTCGGCCGACGGTGGCCCGGACCGGCTGGTTGGCCGGCCGCTGGCTGAGGTGGAGCGGTACTACACCGAGCGGGCGCTGGCCCTGGCCGGCGGCAAGCGCGACGTGGCCGCGGCGATGCTAGGGATCGGCGAACGGACCTTGTACCGCAACCTCCAGAAGTGGAAAACAGAGGACGACGAGAAGACCGCGGGGACGTGACCGGAGGACCAGACATGCCGCGAGACTTTGAAGCGTTGTTGGCCGACATCGATTACCCCACCACGGACGGGAAGCCGATGGCCGAGACCGACCTCCATCGCGTCCTGATGACGAACGTGATCGACCGGCTCGCGGCGTACTTCGCCCCTCGGGGGGACGTGTACGTCAGCGGAAACCTGATGGTGTAC
>DATLIF010000601.1:0-5683 GCA_035539575.1 Fimbriiglobus sp.
GGCCCGCGTGTTCGTGGAGCTTTACAGGTTGGGCGCGAACCTGAAGTACATCGACGTCGGCGGCGGGCTCGGGATCGACTACGACGGCTCGCAGACCGACTTCGAGTCGTCGATCAACTACACCCTCCAGGAGTACGCCAACGACGTGGTGTTCCGGATCAAGAGCGTCTGCGACGAGATGAACGTGCCGCACCCGACCATCATCAGCGAGTCCGGCCGGGCGATGGTGGCGTACCACTCGGTGCTGGTCTTCGACGTGCTGGGCACGCACAACTTCGACCGGTGCGAGCCGCCGGCCGAGTTGCCGGAGAGCGCCCCGGAGCCGATCCGGGATCTCTTCGCCAACTACAAGGATCTGAACAAGAAGAACTACCTGGAGTACTACCACGACGCCGTCGAGCAGATGGAGAAGACGCTGGCGCTCTTCAACCTGGGGCACTTGTCCATCGAGTTGCGGGCGCTGGCCGAGCGGCTGTACTGGGCGTTCGGCCGCAAGCTCCAGCGGCTGGTGAAGGAGTTGGACCACGTCCCGGAGGAGTTGCAGAACCTCGACACGATGATGTCTGACACGTACTTCTGCAACTTCTCGGTTTTCCAGTCGATGCCGGACTCGTGGGCGATCGACCAGCTCTTCCCGATCATGCCGATCCACCGGCTGGCGGAGGTGCCGACCCGGCGGGCGATCCTCGGCGACATCACCTGCGACTCGGACGGCAAGGTGGACCAGTTCATCGACCTGCGGGACGTTCGCAGCACGCTGGAGTTGCACCCGGTGCAGGACGGCCAGCCGTACTACCTGGGGGCGTTCCTGCTGGGCGCGTACCAGGAGATCCTCGGCGACCTGCACAACCTGTTCGGGGACACGAACGCGGTCCACGTGACGCTGGAGGAGGACGGGTCGCCGAACGTGGACACGGTGATCAAGGGGGACACGGTGACGGAGGTGTTGCACTACGTGCAGTACTCGGCGGAGAAGTTGACGGACCGGGTCCGCAAGGACGTGGAGCGGGCGGTCCGAACCGGCAAGCTCAGCGTCCAGGAGAGCCGCGAGTTCCTCGGCTTCTACGAGAACGGCCTGGCCGGGTACACGTATCTGGAGGAGCCGTAACCAGCGGCCGCCACCCGCCACCCATCGGCTTCACCCCACGGCGACCTGCGGCCGCGGGGTGACATTTCCTGCCCCCCATCGATTTGCTTCCGCTCCGGCGTGACCTAGGCTTGTGCCGCTTCACAAGCCTCCCAGGACCCGGAGCCCCCTCATGCCTGTTCTCGCCTCCGAAGAGACGGCCCGGATGGAGGTGTCGATCGACACCCCGCCGCCGGCGGTCGATGCCGTCGAGTTGACCGTCGTCATGCCCTGCCTGAACGAGGAGCGGACGGTCGGCACGTGCGTCGCCAAGGCCGTCCAGACGATGCGCAAGCTCGGCATCCGCGGGGAGGTGCTGGTCGTGGACAACGGGTCCACGGACGGCAGCATCGAGGTCGCCACCGCGGCCGGGGCCCGGGTGGTCCGGCACCACCTGAAGGGGTACGGCAACGCCCTGCGCCGCGGGTTCGCCGAGGCCCGGGGCCAGTTCGTACTGATGGGGGACTCCGATGACAGCTACGACTTCACCGACCTGGGCCGGTTCGTCGATCGGCTGCGGACCGGGGCGGACGTGGTGATGGGCAACCGGCTGGCCGGGGAGATCAAGCCCGGGGCGATGCCGTGGCTGCACCGGTGGGTCGGCAACCCGGGGCTGACGTTCGCCCTGAACCTGATGTTCCGGTCCGGGGTCGGGGACACGCACTGCGGGATGCGGGGGTTCCGCAAGGACGCCCTGGAGAAGATGAACCTCAAGATGCCGGGGATGGAACTGGCCAGCGAACTGGTCATCAAGGGCCGGCTGGCGAACCTGAAGGTGACCGAGATCCCGATCACGCTGCACAAGGACGGACGCGACCGCCGGCCACACCTGCGGAGCTTCCGGGACGGGTGGCGTCACCTGCGGTTCATGCTGATGTGCGCCCCGTGGTTCCTGTTCGTGCTGCCGGGCGTGCTGTTGCTGGTCGCCGGCCTGCTCGCCACCCCGGCCGCCCTGGCCGCCGGCTACGGCGTGGCCGACCAGCACTTCGGCCCGAACTTCCTGTTCGGGGCCAGCGTCGCCGCCCTGACCGGCTTCCACCTGATCGTCTTCGGCATCCTGGCCAAGCTGCACGCCAACCTGGTGGACCCGGTGTTCAAGGACCCGCGGATGGACTGGCTGGCAGGCTTCTTCCGCGTCGAGCGCGGGGCGCTCTACGGCGGCACGATGCTCGTCATGGCCGCGGTGCTCGGGGGAACGGTGCTGGCCACCTGGTTGCGGACCGACACGGTCCCCAACCCGGGGGTGTGGGTGTTCGCCGGCACCCTGTTCATGCTTGGGGTGGAGACGGTGTTCCTGTCGTTCCTCGTCGGGATCATCGACCTGTCGCGGGAGAGCCGGCGGCAGGGCTAACTGGCTTGCAGAAGACGAACAGGTGGTTCAGTCCGAGCTGAAACCGCCGGTGTCGCTCCAGTTCGAACCCGTGACGGGTGAACAGGGGCGGCACGTCTTCCGGCCGGAACCCGTGGTGCTCGTCCAGCGACATCCCGTCGGCCGCCCCCACCCGTACCAGCGTGTGGATGATTGCGTCCACCCGCGGCGACGGGACGGTGATGATGACCCGCCCCGCCGGGGCCAGCACACGGAAGAACTCCTCGGCCAGCGGGTCCTTGTCGCTGACGTGTTCCAGGACGGCCAGCATCACCACCGCATCGAACCCCCCGTCCGGCAGGTCGTTCGGCCGGCTGAACGTTTCGGCCCGGAGTTTCACCTTTCCGTCGTCCCGGGGGGCGGCGAGCGGGTCCAGCCCGACGCTCGGCCCGATCTGGTCCCCCATCCGGTCCAGGAACTCGCCCTGGTGGCAGCCCACGTCCAGCACCCGGTCCCCGGGCCGAACCCAGGGCCGCGCCACGTTCTCTCGCCACCGCTGCAACACCCGATCAATGAACCGCACGCTCATCCTCCGAAACGCGTCGGGACGCCCAGCCCATCAGTCCGGCCCCGGCACCGACCGCCAACCCTAGCACCGCAATCATCCCCCAGTACGGGACCGGCCTCCGCTCGGGGGCCAGGTGCTGGTAGGCGATCGGCCACGGTCGAAACCCATTCGTCACATAGTACCGGTCCATCAACGATGGGACCTCGGTCCAGTAGAACGCACCCGGAGTGTGGGTGGGGATCTTGGCGGGGGAGAACTCCTCCCTCGGCGCGGCCCGCAGGACACCAACGATCTGGCCCGGCCGTTGGGGGAGGTCCGAGTACCGGGGGTTGAACTCCGTCCACGGGTCGATCAGGTAATACTTGTCCGGCATCGTCTCGGTCAGGTGCAAGCGCCACGGGTCCACCGCCAGGGCCAGGAGCTGCACCACCAGCCCGGCGGCGAGTGCGGCGACTACCAGCCGCCGGCTCAGCAGGGCAGCCCCGGCTGGGGCATAGACCCAAGCCGCGGCGAACACCGGCGTGAGATACCGCGGCCCCCACCCCGGGGTGCCTTTGAAGAATGTCAGGTGACACACCGACCACGTGAACGCGAGCGCCCCGAGGGCGATCGCCCACCGGACCGCCCGGTCCCCCGACCCGTACCCGATCCCGACGCACGCCAGCGCGAACGGCGGGCAGTAGAAGAACACCCCGGCACCCAGGCTGAACAGGAAACTGCTCAGTCCGGGGATCGGGTTCGTCGTCCAGATCGGGCCGTACTCGGCGATAAACATCGGCAGCCAGTCCGCCGTCCCGGGCGGGAACTTGTACAGTTCATACCACTTGTAGACGACGACTCCCACGGCCGCCCCGGCCACGATCACCCCTGCTACGCCGAGCCGGCGCCGCCAGCACCACGCCGGGTTGTCGGCCGCAACCAGGAATGGGATCAGGAACAGCCCGAGCGGCGGCTTGCAGTTCACCAGCCAGGCCGCGGCTGCGGCCATCCCCGCCACCCACACCCAGCCGGCCCCGTTCCTGGCCCGGCGGGCGAAGGCCAGACCGAGCACGACCCCGGCCGTCCCCAGGATGTCATCGAACGTGCTCGTGCCGTAGTACCAGACCGGGGTGCAGAACACGCCGGCCGCCGCCCACCCCACGGCCGCCCGGGCGGAGAGCCCGGACTGCCGGAACCAGTCGGCCAGGCCGACCGCCACCAGCCCGGCAGCGGCCGCGCTGGTCAGCACGAATAGGAAGTGCCGCCGGGTGTCGTCCGGCGGGCCGAACCGGTCGGCCAGCCAGATCGCCCCGACCCCGAGCACCGTCTGCGGCAGCCGGTAGGACGTGTACCGCTGGCCGTCCCGCCCGGGGTAGACGTGGAACGTGATGTCCGGGTCACGGACCACCGAATCCCCATGTTCGTACAGGCTTTCAGCCACCGCGTACCGGAGTTGACCGTCAACGATGTCCATCCGGCCCGGGCCGGTCAGGGCGAGCACCGCGAACACCACCAGCCACAGCCCGAGTAAAGCGGCCGGCCACCGGAGGTCGGGGCGCGGGCCGACGGGGGAGGAATCCTGAGTCATGAGCGTACTATAGCGCGCGGTCGGTTCGTCGGCCGCTTGACTCGGCGTCCAGGCGAACTAGGCTTCTTCGCCCCCCCTACCCGGGCAATACCTCGAAGCCGAACCGTCTCCATGACCCCCGTCGCCGACCCGCCGGTTTCACCGTACCGGTCTTACCGCAAGGACTTGCTCGCCAAGGACCAGGTCCGGGCGTTCAGCACGCTGCGGCCGGCGGTCGCGGTCCGGGACGCCGCCTGGTGCTGGGCCGGGATCGTCGCCGCCTGGACCCTGGTCGCGTACTGTCCCACCTGGTGGGCCGTTCTGATCGCCCTCCCCGTCATCGGGACCCGCTACCACGGACTCTACATCATCGGTCACGACGGACTCCATCGCCGGGTGTTCGAGTCGGAGCGGTGGAACGACTGGTTCACGGACTTGTTCGTTCTCGGCCCGATCGGGGCCATTACCCGGATCAACAATCGCAACCACCTGACGCACCACCGGCACTTGTGCACGCCGGCCGACCCGGACCGGCACAAGCATGGGACAGCTGGCAAGACCACCCGGTCAGCGGTTCTCGGTTATCTGACCGGGCTGACCAGCGCGGTCCGGTCGGCGGCGAACGTTTTCCTCCGCCGCGGGGCCGCCCCGGTCAGTGCTCAACCGACGCGCCCGGCCGGGTACACCGTCCGGGACCTGGCGATCGTACTCGGCTGGCAGGCGGCCCTGTTCGGCGGACTGACCTGGGCAATCGGCTGGTGGGCGTACCCGGTCCTGTGGTGGCTGCCGGTGTATACCTTCACCTTCCTCGGCGACAACTTTCGAACATTCTGTGAGCACTCCCAGCCGGAACCCGATGACCTGGCCGACCGACATCGGTTGATCACCTTCGACAGCCACCCGCTGGAACGGCTGTTCGTCGCCCCGATGAACATGAACTACCACGCGGTCCATCACCTGTGGCCGTCGGTCCCGTACTACAACCTGCCGGCCGCCGACCGGGCGACCCGGGACCTACCGGCGGCCGGCAGGTTGTAGTACGGGACCGACGGCCACAGGTGATGGACCGCGTGGTAGTTCATGTTCATCGGGGCGACGAACAGCCGTTCCAGCGGGTGGCTGCCGGTGTATACC
>DATLIF010000602.1:0-6273 GCA_035539575.1 Fimbriiglobus sp.
GCCCCGGCCCCGACGGCTGCCCCGGCCCAGTCCAGCGCCAGGCCGATCCCGACCCAGGTGGCCCGCGTGTTAACCCTGATGCAGCGGCCCAGCGACCCGACGATCCTGGCCAAGGAGATCGATGGCCTGACCGCCGCGGACGTGACCGGGTACGCACCGATGGCCCTGACTCTGATCCAGGCGGCCGCGGACATGCCGGACCCGTCGCCCCGTTCGGCGAGCATCCGGGCGCTGGCCCGGGCCAAGGTGACGACCCCCGGGGTGATGGCCGGGCTGAAGCAACTGACCCGGGACCGCACTGCCGAAGTGCGAGTCGAGGCGGCCACGGCACTGAGCGAGCTGGAGACGAAGTAGAAGTTGATCCGTCGGAGCCCGAAGCGTAAGCGAGGGTCTGGGGTAAGACCCTCGCTTACGCTTCGGGTTCCGACGCGGGTTGCCCCTTGATCATTGTGATCTCGTTGCCCGTAGTATTGTGCGTCACTGTGTCGAAGAACGTGCGGATGAGCAATAGCCCGCGTCCGCTGGCCTTCTCCCAGTTCAGCGGGTCGGTCGGGTCCGGTAGGGCCCGGGGGTCGAACCCGGCCCCCTCGTCCCGGACTACCAACTCCAGCCGCGGCGTGCGGTCGGCCCGCACCGTCACCCACACCCGCCGATTGCTGTACGGCTCCTGCTTCGACCTCTCGCGGATCAGGGCATGATACGCCTGCCAGTCCCCGCCCTTTAAGTCCGAGCCAACCTCCAGGTTGCCGTGGACCATGGCGTTAACAGTCGCCTCGTGGACGCCCACACCGATCCGCACCCGGTCTGACGGGTCGAACAGTTCCATCTGCCGCATCAGCGCCTCGACGTGGCCGACCACCTCCGGCACCAGGTCCGGGTCACTCTCCAGGGCGAAACTGTGTTCGACGCGGGTCATCCGGCCGAGGAACAGCGCGTGCTTGCGCTGCGAGTCGGCGACGGTGAGCACCTCCTCCAGCAGCGGTCCCGCCTCCCGGGCGAGGTTCGGCTTGGGGATGTAGCTGGCGGCCCCGGCCCGCAGCGCCTGGACGGCCAGTTCCTCGCTGCCGGCTCCAGTGGTCAGGATCACCGGCAGCCCCGGGTACTCGGTCCGGGCGGCGGCCACCAGTTCCAGCCCGTTCATCACGGGCATTTGCATGTCGGTCAGGACCAGGTCCGGGACCGACTCGCGCAGCGCCGCCAGCGCCTCGACACCGTTGGCGGCCAGCCGGACCCGGTGGCCGCACACGGTCAACAGGTGCTCCAGGTACTTGGCCTGGACCGGGCTGTCTTCGACGACCAGAACCGATGCCATAGCCCCCTCCCGGGGGAAAATCCCAAATCCCAAGTACCAAGTACCAATCAAACCAGGCCCGGGCCGCTACCGGGCCTCGTCACGCAGCCGTTCGAGCTGCTTCCGCATGGCCGCCAGCCTCTTCGACGCGGGGTCCGTTGCCAGGTTCCGCTGCTCGTGTGGGTCGGCGGCCAGGTCGTAGAGCTCCTCGAAGTCGAAGTCCGACCAGCGGACATACTTCGCCGTCAGACTCGTGACCGCCTCCGAGCGCGGGATGCGGTCCTTCGCGAGCACGACGGGGTGCTGGTAGTAGAACTCGGTCCGCCACGCGGGGGGATCCGCGGCCAGGTATAGCGGCGACACGTCCCGCCCCTGGATACCTTCCGACACCTCGGCCCCGGCCGCGGCGACCACCGTCGGGGCCACATCCAGATTTAACACCAGTGCATCACTGACGGTGCCGCGTTTCCCGTGCGGCAACCGCGGGTCGCGGACGATCAGCGGGACCCGCAGCGCCTCCTCGTAGGGATACCACTTGTCGGCCAGCCCGCGCTCGCCGTGGAAGTAGCCGTTGTCGCCGGTGAACACGATCAGCGTGTTCTCCAGCGCCCCCTGCCGACGCAACTCGTCGAGGATGCGGCCGATGCCGGCGTCCACCTCCGTCACCATCCGGTAGTAGTTGGTCATGGACGTCTGATACTTCGCCGCCGTGTCGAACCGCTTGTGCCACCGGACCCGGCCCTCGTTCTTCTCCGCCGACAGGAAGGGCGGCAGCCGACGGATGGCCTCGTCGGTCGCGGCCGCCGGCACGGGGATCGTCTTGCCCTCGTAGTGCTTCGCACTCCACGGCTGCGGCAGGTATTGCTCCGGGGCGCGGTCCTCGGCGTGCGGGGCGAAGAACCCGACGCACAGGCAGAACGGCTTGCCCGCTGGCCGCGCGGCCAGGAACGCGAGCGAGTCTCGGGTGTTTTGCTCGGTGACGTGGACCTTCTCTCCCTTCGCCTCGATCCAGTGCTTGCCCTCGTAGGTACGGACGAAGTCGATCCCGCCCTCCAGCGGCTTGCCGACGCCGTACTTGCCGATGTATCCGGTGTGGTAGCCGGCCGCCTTCAGTACGCCGGGGTAACTCGCGGCGAACTGTGTCGGGGTAAGCGGCTTGCCGAACGCGGTGATCCCGTGCCGGGCCATGTGCTGACCGGTCAGGAGCGTGGCCCGGCTGACCATGCAGATGGAGGTGGTCACGCGGGCCTGGGTGAACCGCACGCCCTCCGCGGCCAGCCGGTCGATATTCGGGGTGACGACGACCGGGTTGCCCACGCAGCCGACCGAGTCCCACCGCAGGTCGTCGGCGAGCAGCACCAGGACGTTGGGCCGGTCGGCGGAAACGAGTTCACCGCAGAGGGCGCAGAGGACGCAGAGGGAAGACACAGTTCTGAAGACCATGATTGTTCTTTCTCTCCAGGTTTTCTCTCCGCGCCCTCCGCGCCCTCTGCGGTGAACCTCTTACTTCTTCCTCTTCGGCACGACCGCGTTCATCTGCTTGCGCCACCCTTGCATGCGGTCGAACTCGGCCGGTGTCGCCCTGGCCGGATCATACTTCGACGGATCGACCTCGACGTACAGCTTGCGGTGCAGGGCCGGGTTGAAGTCGGGGTTCATGACGTTCCCTTGCGCGCCGACCTCCCGCCGCCAGTCGGCGAGCAGGTCCTGCAAGCGGCAGATGAGCTGCGGGCGTGACACGGGATTGTTCTCACCTGGGTCGGCCGCGAGGTCGTACAGCTCCAATACTCCCCCGTAGTGTTCGATCAACTTCCACCGGCCGGCGCGGACCGCCCCAGACGGCCAACTGCCCTGGTTCGTGTAATGCGGCAGGTGCCAGAACAGATTCCGGTCGGGGAGTTTACCGCTACCGGTCAGTACGCTGGCGATACTTACCCCGTCCAGCCCGTCGGGTGCCTTGCCGCCGGTCAGGTCCAGCAGCGTCGGCAGCCAGTCGGTCGAGATCACCGGCGTGTCGGGCGTCTGACCGGTCTTCACCCGCGCCGGCCAGCGCACGAGCAGCGGGATGCGGATGCCGCCCTCGTACAGGTAGCCCTTGCCGGCCCGGTACGGGGTGTTGTGCGTGATCTTCTGGTGCGGCCCCTCGGGGACGTGCAGCCCGCCGTTGTCGCTGGTGAAGATCACGATGGTGTTTTCCGCCAGCTTCAGATCATCGAGCTTCTTGAGCAGCAGCCCGACCGCCTCGTCCATCGACTCGATCACCGCCGCGTAGGTCGGCTCGAATGCCTTCGCGTTCTTCGCCACGAGGTCCGGCTTCGCCGCGTACGGGATGTGCGGCGTGTTGTGCGCCAGGTACAGGAAGAACGGCCGGTCCTTGTGCGTCTCGACGAACTCGACCGCCTTCGCGGTCAGGTCGAACTCGCCCTTGCCGCCTTCGGACTCCGACGGGGTGGTGTTCGCCTTGCCGGGGTAGTAGACATCGAACCCCTGGTCGGTCGGCAGATACCCCTTGCCGCCGAGGTGCCACTTGCCGAAGCAGCCGGTGGCGTAGCCCGCTTCCTTGAGGTACTCGGCCAGCGTCTTCTCCGCGAGCGGGAGGTGCTGGTTGATCTTCGGGTGCAGCAGTCTCTGCGACGGGGCGTCCGGCCGGCCGGGGAGGAACGTGGTCAGGTGCAGCCGGGCCGGGGACTTGCCGGACATGATCGCCGCCCGCGTCGGGGAGCAGACCGGGCAGGCGGCGTACGCGGCCGTGAACCGCGCGCCCTGCCCGGCGAGCCGGTCGAGGTGCGGAGTGTTGTGGTCCTTGCGCCCGTAACACCGCAGGTCGTTGACGCCGAGGTCATCCGCCAGGATGAACACGACGTTCGGCGGCGCAGCGGTTAGCCGCGAGGCGAAGCCGAGCGCGATAAGAGCCAGAAGGATGACGAGGCGGTTCATGACTCGGGACCGCGGTTCGGGGCGGGAATCCCCGGCCATCCTCTCCGGGGCGGGTCGCGCGGGCAAGGGCCAACTGGTCAACTGCCGCGCTTGGAGTCCGCCTCACCGGCCAGGTCGTGGCGGTGGGTCTCCGCTACGAGCAGCACGGAGATGACTGTCACCGCCGCCATGCCGATCAGGTAGATGCCGACCGGCCACGGGTCGCCGCCGGACCAGGCCAGAAGCGCCGTCGCGACGAGCGGCGCCAGCCCTCCAGAGAGCGGGGCGGCAAGCTGGTAGCCCAGCGACGCCCCGGTGTAGCGGACCCGCGTGCCGAACAGCTCCGCCAGGAAAGCGGCCTGCGGCCCGTACATCGCCGCGTGCCCGACCATCCCGACGGCCATCCCCAGCCACACCGCCGCGACCGATCCCGAGTCCACCAGCCAGAAGAACGGGAAGGCGAACGCCGCCAGGAACGCCGCCCCGCCGAGGTAGACCGGCCGGCGGCCGACGCGGTCGGACAGCGCCCCGAACAGCGGGGTGGCGATCAGGTGGGCAACGCCGCCGATCAGCACCCCGTCGAGCACAGCGGCCCGGGGAACGCCGAGCCGCTGGGTCGCGTAGGTCAGGGCGAAGACCGTGAAGAAGTAGTAGTACCCGTTCTCGGCCATCCGCGCGCCCATCGCCAGCAGGACGTTCCGCGGGTGCCGGCGAATCACTTCGAGCAGCGGCGGCGTGGCGGCGGGCGTCGCCTGGGCCGCCTGGAACAGCGGACTTTCCAGCACCTTGAACCGCATGAACAGGCCGACCCCGGTCAGCACGATGCCAAACAGGAACGGCACGCGCCAGCCCCAGGCCAGGAACTTGTCCTCCGGCAGCAGCGCGGCCAGGCCAAACGCGCCGGTGGCCAGGAGCAGCCCGACCGGTGCCCCCGCCTGGACCCAGCTCGCGTGGAACCCGCGCCGCCGGGCGTGTCCGTGTTCGACCACCAGCAGGACCGCCCCGGCCCACTCGCCGCCGACCCCCAGCCCCTGAACGAACCGCAACGCCACCAGCAGCGCCGGTGCGAGCGGCCCGGCCGCCTCGTAGGTCGGCAGGCAGCCGATAAGGAAGGTCGAGACGCCGACCAGCATGAGCGTCGCCACGAGGACCGACTTGCGGCCGACCCGGTCGCCGAAGTGGCCGAACACGACCCCGCCGAGCGGTCTCGCCAGGAACCCGACCGCGTAGGTGGCGAACGCGGCCATCGTCCCGGTGAACGGGTCGGCGGTCGGGAAGAACAGCCGCGGGAAGACCAGGGCGGCCGCGGTCCCGTACAGGAAGAAGTCGTACCACTCGATCGCGGTGCCGATGAAGCTGGCGACCACCACCCGCCCGAGGGGTGTCCGTGAGGCCGGCACGTCGGTCATGCGGGGTTCTCCTGTCCGACCCTGGGACCGCGGCCGTCCCGGCCGCACCACCCTCACCGGTCGGGGGCGAAGGATAACCGTCGGAGGCCCCTGACCGGGGAAGCCAGAGCGGTCGGGACGGCCGCGGTCCCAGGATCGGCACGTCCCCACGCGAGGCGAGGGAACGAGAGGAGTTGACCCGGCCGCGGCCGTCGGATACCTGTCGTATCGTATGACCCCACCGCGAACCGCCATCGTCACCGGATCGACCAGCGGCATCGGGCTGGCCGTCGCCCGGGCGCTCGCCGCCCAGGGCTACCGGCTCGTCTTCAACGGGTTCGGCGACCCGACAGCAATCAACGCACTCGTGGCCGACACCACCGCCCGTCACGGCGTGGAGGCGATCTATCACCCGGCCGACATGAGCAAGCCGACCGAGGTCCGGGATCTGGTAGCAACTACTGAGCAGCAATTCGGCGGCGTGGACGTCCTGGTCAACAACGCCGGCGTCCAGCACACGGCTCCAATCGAGGAGTTCCCGGACGAGAAGTGGGACGCGCTCCTGGCCGTGAACCTGTCGGCCGCGTTCCACGCCACCAAGGCCGTCCTCCCGGGGATGCGGCAGAGGAACTACGGCCGAATCGTCAACACCGCCTCGGTCCACGGGCTGGTGGGGAG
>DATLIF010000603.1:0-2598 GCA_035539575.1 Fimbriiglobus sp.
GCCGAAGGTGTCGTACTTCTGCTTCTTGTCCGCGTCGGAAAGGATCTCGAAGGCGGCCGAGACCTCCTTGAACGTGGCCTCGGCCTCCTTGTCGCCGGGGTTGCGGTCCGGGTGGTACTTGGCGGCGAGCTTGCGGTACGCCTTCTTGATCTCCTCTGCGGAGGCGGACCGACTGACGCCGAGAACCTCGTAGTAGTCGCGGGGCATGGTGGCCGTGGGCATGGGGGTGACCGGTCGCAGGAGGAATTGTAGCGCAACGGGCCGCCCGCCGGTAGGCGGGCCGAACCCGCCGTCTTAAGAGAGCGGCCCGTCCGGGGCGAATTCGCCCCGCCCCTACCCTGCCCCGCCGCGGGTCCGACAATGTCCCGGCTGTGGTATCCGAGTCAAGTTCCCAACCCTGAGCGGGGGGCGTAAGCCCCCTGAGTGACAACCCTCA
The DNA here is from genome assembly GCA_035539575.1 of Fimbriiglobus sp. Taxonomy (GTDB): domain Bacteria; phylum Planctomycetota; class Planctomycetia; order Gemmatales; family Gemmataceae; genus DASSAT01. The sequence continues at coordinate 437 of DATLIF010000603.1, forward strand.
CGGGGCTTACGCCCCCCGCTCAGGGTGTGATGAAGGGCGAACGTCATGGCCGAGCGGATCGTGATGCGGACCGGCGAGGCGCTGGTCGAAGGGGACAAGGACTACCTGTGCGCCGAGCCGGAGGTGGTGATCGGCGAGCTGGACGGCCCGGTCGGGCACGCCCTGGCCAACCTCATCGGCGACCAGGTGAAGGGTCACACCCGCGTCTTCGCCATCCTCAATTCCGACGTGCAGGTCCGCCCGGCCACCGTCATGGTCAGCAAGGTGACGGTCAAGGACGCCCGGTACACCGGCATCCTCATGGGCACCGTCCAGGCCGGGATCGCCAACGGGGTGCTGGACGCCGTCCGGGCCGGCGACCTCCCGAAGGAGAAGGTCAACGACCTGGGGATAATCTACTCGGTGTGGCTCGACCCGGCGGTGCTGGACGTACCGGAAGGCGAGGTGGACCACGCCGGACTCTTTCAGGTGAACCGGGAGGCGACGGCGAAGGCGATCCGCAAGGCGATGCGGCACGAGCCGACCATCGACTGGCTGCTGGCCAACCAGGACCAGGTGACGCACTACTTCCACCAACTGGGGCTGGACGGGAAGCTGTAGGGTTCACGTTCTTGTAGGGTGGGTCGAGTCTTCGAGGCCCACCATTCGCCATACGGTGGGCCTCGAAGACTCGACTACCCTACGGAACTCACACCTTGAGCAGCCCGGCGTTGCGGCCGATTGGTTCCAGCTCCTCGACGAGTTCCTCGGCTGTGTGGATGCGGTCGGACGGGTGCTTGGCAAGGAGCCGCATCACCACCTCCTCGAACGCCGGTGGGACGTTGGCCTGGGTCTCGCGCGGCAGCGGCGGGTACTCGGTCCGAATGCGGATGACTGTCTCCGCCGGGATTTCGCCGTGGAACGGCGGGCGGCCGGTCAGGAGCACGTAGAAGACTGCCCCGAGGCTGAACAGGTCGCTGCGGTGGTCCACCAGGACGGTCCCGCCGGCCGTCCGCTCCGGCGACATGTAGTCCACGTCGCCGAGGAGTTCGCACGGCCGGGTGGCCAGCCGGTCGGACGCCGGGTCGGTCGCCTTGGCGAGCATGAGCCCGCCCAGCTTCACCTCCTTGTCCGCCGCCCGGATCAGGATACTGGCCGGGCAGACGTTGCGGTGGACGACCCCGTGGTCGTAGGTGCAAGTCAGGGCCCGGGCCAGCCGCAGCCCGATGCGGAAGGCGTACCGCCAGTCCGGCATGCCGGCGGACCCGATCCGCTTGATGATCGCCGCCAGGCTCTCCCCCTCGACCAGTTCCATCGCCGACCACAAGAGCGGCCCCGTCTTCCCGGCCCCATACACCCGGACCAGGTTGGGATGCGAGGCCGGCATGATCGCCTTCATCGCCCCGATGAACCGCCGGCGGTCCTCGTCGTGTTTGGCGAACGCCGGCTGCATCACCTTCAGGGCGACCGGCACGTTCTCGATCGTGTCGATGGCGCGGAACACCATCCCGACCGCACCGCGGGCGAGGACCTTTTCGACGTGGAAGTGGGTGAACTCCGCGCCAACCAACTCGGCCAGTTGGTCGATCTCCCCGGGTGCGTACTCCGTCGGGCCGGCCACCCCGCGGGTCAATTCCTCGTCGGTCATCGGCCGGGTCAGGAAGCGGATGGCCGTGTCCCCGATCTGGAGGATGTCGCCGTGCCCGAGTTCGGAGCACGAGACGGCGTTCCCGTTGACCAGTGTCCCGCCCGAGCCGGGCTGGTCGAAGACGGTGACGGTCCCATCTTCGTTGTTGATCATGCAGTGGAACCGAGACACGTTCGGGTCGTGGACCACGTACGAGGCTTCGGAGTGTCGGCCGAGCAGGTGGCCGGACCCGGGGTGAACGGGGAACTTCCGGTCCTTGTAATCCCCGCCGACGACGAAGTACGGAAAATCCATGACACACCTCATAGATGGGAGGGGCGGAGGTGATGCCAGTCGAGTCGCAGAAAAGTGTACCCGATCGAATCGGCTGATGCGAGAGGCTGGCGGCGAGGGCCGGTTCGGATTCCCCGGGATCGAATCGTGGGTAGCGGAGATGCCATGCGGATGGGCTGAGCGGACTCCGTGAGCCGACCGCGGCTAACGACATAACAGGCGGCGAAGAATCGGCGAACGGCCGGCGTGAGCCGGCTGGTGG
>DATLIF010000604.1:0-10543 GCA_035539575.1 Fimbriiglobus sp.
CCTCTTCTTCGACGCGATCACCGACGCGGACGCCGGCCGGGTCGGCGGCAAGGCCGCCGGCCTCGCGCGGATGGCTGCCGCCGGGCTGCCGGTGCCGCCCGGGTTCGTCGTCACCACCGATGCCTACCGCCGGATGGGCGAGTGGGGCACCCGCTCCGATGAGGACTTCGCCGACGCCCTCCAGGCCGCGTACCGGCGGCTCGGCGAGGGGGACGTGGCCGTGCGGTCGTCGGCCACGGGCGAGGACGGCATCGAAGCCAGCTTCGCGGGTCAGCAAAGCACCTTCCTGGGGGCGAACGACCTCGACCACCTGCTCGACTTCATCGACCTGTGCTGGCAGTCACTGCATTCCGAGCGGGCCATCGCCTACCGCCGACAACACGGCATCTCCGATGACGGCCTGGCGATGGCGGTGGTGGTGCAGCGGCTCGTGCCCGCTGAGGTAGCCGGCGTGCTGTTCACCCGCGACCCGACCGACCCGGCCGGCAAGCTGATGGCGGTGGAAGCGTCCTGGGGCCTCGGCGAGGCGGTCGTCTCCGGCAAGGTGACGCCCGACCGGTTCCGGCTGGACCGCGACACCGGAGCCGTGGTCGAGAGGCACCCGGGCCGCAAGACGGTCCGCATCACCGCCGCCGGCGAGGAACCGGTCCCCCCGGAGCGGCAGGAGGCGTTCTGTCTGAGTGACGGCCAGTTGTCGCAACTCGCGGAGCTGGGCCGCCGAGTGGAATCGCTGTACGGTGCCCCGCGGGACGTGGAGTGGGCGTTCGCTGGCGGCATCTTCCACCTGTTGCAGGCGCGACCGATCACCGCCGGATCCGCGGCCGAGCGAGAGCGGGTCCGCGCCGAGATCATGGGACAACTCCGTGCGACGGCCGACCCGCGCGGCACCGTCTGGGTGCGGTACAACCTCAGCGAGGTGCTGCCCGCGCCGACGCCGATGACCTGGGCGGTGGTGCAACGACTGATCGCGGCGGACGGCGGGTTCGGGGCGATGAACCGCGACCTCGGGGCGAAGCCGGACCCGGCGCTCGGTTCGCAGGGGGCGTTCGACCTCGTCGCCGGGCGACCGATGTGCAACCTGTCCCGCCTGCCGCGGATGCAGTTCGCCCGGCCGCCGATCGAGTACCCGTTCGCCGCGCTCAAGGCCGACCCGTGGCGGGCGCTCGACCCGAAGCCGACGCTCAACCCGTCGCGCGTCGGCCTGCTACGGCTGCCCGGCGTCGTCTGGCGGCTGCACCGCATGGCCACCGCCACCCGCCGGCATGCCGAGAGCTTCGCAGCGAGGTTCACGGCGGAGATCGCCCCGAGGTTCGCCGCCGACGCACGGGCGGCCCTGGCCCAGGACTGGAAGACGCTTGACCCGCCGGCACTGAGGCAGGTGTTCGATACCTGGGTGAGCCGGACGCTGGTGGACTTCGCCCGCGACAGCCTCAAGCCGACGGTGTTCGCGGACCTGGCGTGGACGATGCTCCTTGAACTGCTGAAGCCGAGGCTCGGCGAGGAGCGGGCGCGGGCCGCTGTCGGCGAGGTGGCCCTCGGGGCGAGGCCGCCGGCGGAGGCCGACCTTGCCGCCGCGGTGAAGGCGCTCGCGGCCGGGGAGACGGACCGCGCGACGTTCCTGGAGCGGTTCGGGCACCGGTGCGCCAACGAGATGGAACTGGCTCAACCGCGGTGGAGCGAAACCCCGGACGCGATCCCGGCGCCGGACCGGGGTCAGCCACCGTCATCCCCGGTCCTGCGGGCGATCGAGGAGCGGCTCGCGGCACTGGCGCCCCGGCCCGAAGACCCGGCCGACGCCTGGAAGCGAATCGCCGCGGAAGCCAAACTCTCCGGGCCGGCCCACGCCGCCGCGACCGCCTGGGCCGACCGGCTCCGCACCTACCTGGGCCTGCGCGAGTCCGCCAAGCACCACCTCCTGCTCGGCTACGCGGTGATCCGCCGGGCACTGGTCGAACTCGATACCCGGTTCGGCCTGCACGGTGGCGTCTTCTACCTGCTGCCGGCGGAGCTGGACGAGTTGCTCGCCGGCCGCAACCTCTCGTCCCGGATCGCGGACCGGCGTAAGCGTCGGCGGCTGGAACTGGGCCTGGAGGTCCCGCCGGTCCTCTTCAGCGACGACCTGGACGCGATCGGCCGGCCGGCCCCGCCGCCGGAGGGGGCGACGACGTTCGAGGGCGTCGCGCTGTCGGCCGGGGTCGCGGAGGGGCCGGCGCTGGTGCTGACGGAGCCGACCGGCGACCTGCCGGCCGGACCGTTCGTGCTGGTGTGCCCGTCCACGGACCCGGCGTGGGTGCCGCTGTTCGTCCGCGCGGCGGCGCTGGTGATGGAGACCGGCGGCGTCCTCAGTCACGGTGCCATCGTGGCGCGGGAGTTCGGCCTGCCCGCCGTCGCGGGCCTGCCGGGGATCACGCGGCAAGTCCGGACCTGCGACGTGCTGCGGGTGGACGGGTCGAGAGGAACCGTCACAAGAGTTCAAAGTTAGAAGTTCAGAGCCAGCACGGTGCGGCTCTGAACTTTTAACTTTTCACTGAACTAGGAGCGCCATCCGGGCGACGTTTGCCAGGGCCGGGTCGATCACCGACTTCAGCGCCGCCTGAACTTCCTTGGGGTCGTACAGCGTCATGCCGTCCTTCTGGACGTTCAGCGCTCCGGTCTGGGCCACCTGGGTGAGCTTCTCGACCAGCGTGTCCCGGTCGTTGGTCCCGTCCAACAGCGGCACCAGGTGCTTGTCCAGGTCGTTGAGCCGCACGACCTCGTGCCGGCGGTTGGTCGCCGTCGCCCCGCGCTGGGCCTGGAGGCGGGCCAGCGGCAGCGCCACCGGCTTCGGCCCCGCCTGCCGGGCGAACGCGATCGGCATCCCGTGCAGTTCCACCAGGTCCGATCCCATGTAGCAGTTCAGCAGCCCGACCGCCAGGACGTTGGTGTCCTCGGCGACCACCTTCGGGTCGGCCGGGTCGCCACCGCCGATCGACTCGCGGGCCTGCTTGCGGAGCAGGTCGAACGGCACCGTGCCGGGGTACGCCTCGCCGAGTAACTGCATCGCCGCCTTCAGCAGCGGCCGGGTGGTCGCCATCGTCATGCCGCTGGGCGCCTTGTAGGAGACGTTCTCCTCGGCGGTCAGCTTCAGGTCCTGGATCGGCTGGTTGTCCGCCCCGACCGGCTTGGCCGGGCTGGCGACGTGCAGCACCCGCAGGCACTCCGGGTTGACCGCCCAGTTCGGCTGCACCTTGTCCCGGCACAGCACCGTCTCGCGAAACATCCGGTTGCGCAGGAAGTCCATGTACTGCTCGGCCTGGATCTGGTCGGTCGCGAGGATGCGCAGCGTCTTCTCGATGTCCGGGCCGAAGTTGCCAGTGACCATCGTGCCGACCCGGGCCTCGCCGAGGTACTTCAGCCCCTTGGCCTTGGCCCGCTCGGCGAACTGGTGGAAGTAGACCGGCTCGTTGTTCTCCTCCAGGTGCTCGTGGTACAGGTAGTGGTCGGCCTGGTGGCGGAGCGTCTCCAACTCCTGCTTGAGGAGTATCGCGTAGGCGCTGCCGTCCTGGCGGACGGACTGCGCCAGGAAGTCCAGCAGCGCCCGCGCCTGCTGGGTGCGCTGCTGGGCAGTGTTGAACCGGGACGAGTGGTATCGCATCATGTCCCGGATCATCCCCCGCATGTGCCAGCCGGGGAACGTGTTGTACGAGACGTACGCGATGCCGTTGGGGGTCAGCAGCTTGTTGCAGATGTCGAAGATCTTCTCCTGCACCTTGCTCGGCACCCAGCTAAAGACGCCGTGGCAGATGACGTAGTCGAAGTTCCCGTAGGACTCGTCCACGTCGAGAATGCTGGCGTGCTTGAGGGTGACGTTCTTGAGGCCGAACTGCTTGACGAGTTGCTGGCCGTCGTCGATCTGGCGGGCGGACAGGTCGATGCCGACGAACTCGCTATCCGGGAGGTAGTCGGCCATCGGGATCAGGTTGCCGCCGGCGGCGCTGCCGAGTTCCAGCACCCGGCAACGCTGCACGGGGGTCGGCCGCATCCCGAAGAGGGTGCCGACGACGAACAGCCGGCTCGGGTGGGTCTGGGAGAACGGGTGGCTCTCGTAGGGGACCTCGTCGTAGCTGTTGACCGGGGGGGCAGCCGGGTTGGCGGTCGGGACGTCGGACAGCATGTCGGGCATGGGGCATCCTCGGCCGGTGTCCCGGCGGGGTAGAAGTAGGGCTCCTGCGACAGGGATACTTTCCGCAAGCGCAGGGGTTTGGTCAAGGCGGTGTCCCGACGGGCGGGGTACAATCGCCCGCGGACTTGCCTCTTCCCCGGTGCCGACTCATGGCCGACCTGGTGCGGTTCTCCGTTTCGCTGGAAGGCGACCTCCTGGAGGAGTTCGACCGGTACGTCCGCGACGGCCAGTTCGCCACCCGCAGCGAGGCGATCCGGCAACTCTTGCGGCAGACGCTGACGACGCAAGCGTGGGAGGCGGATTCCCAGGAGATGACGGCGACCCTGACGCTGGTCTACGACCACCACAAGTCGCACCTGGTGGAGAGGTTGATCGAGGTGCAGCACCGGCACGGCGAGGCGGTGGTGGCGACGCTGCACGTCCACCTGGACCACGACCACTGTATGGAGGTGATCGTGCTCCGCGGCAAGGGGAGCAAGCTGCGGCAGCTGGCGGCGGAGTTGCGCGGGCTGAAGGGCGTCCACAAGGGCGAGCTGACGCTGGCGGACACCGCCCCGCACGCCAACGGGCACGGCCACAAGCACGGGCACACGCACAAGCACTGAGACGGCCGCCGCTGACCTTTTCGTTCCCAAGCTCCGCTTGGGAACGCAGGTCGCCAAGCGGAGCTTGGCGACCTGGCGGGGAGGGGCATCGCAGCGGCGCAGGGACTCACTGCCGGCATCACACGCGAAGCGGAGCTTCGCGGACTGCGTTCCCAAGCGGAGCTTGGGAACGAGAGGACTATACCGCCATCGCGTTGTAGCCGCAGTCCACGTACAGGATCTGGCCCGTCACCGCGCTGGCGAGTTGGCTGCACAGGTACACCGTCGAGTCGGCGACCTCCTCCGGCCGGATCGGCCGCGGCAGCGGCGACCGCGCCGCCGCGTACTCGATCGACTTCTCGAACTCGCCGGGCCGGATCGACCGCGCCGCACGGCTCGCGTAGGGGCCGGCCGAGATCAGGTTCACCCGGATGTTCTTCGGGCCGAGGTTGCTCGCCAGTTGCTTCGCGTCGATCTGCAGCGCCGCCTTGGCGGTACTCATGCCGCCGCCGTAGTACGGCACCACTCGCTCGCCGCCCAGGTACGTCAGGCCGACCGCGCTCGCCCCGCCCGGCCGGTCCGCCATATACGGCTCCGCGTAGCGCAGCAGGCTCGTCAGTGAGTACGCCGAGATGCCCAGCGCCTCGAAGTACCCCTTGCGGCTGGTGTCCTTCTGGGACTTGGTGATCTCCCGGCTGAACGCGATCGAGTGGATCAGGATGTCGATCCCGCCGAACTCCTTGCCGACGGCGTCCACGGTGCCCTTGATGGAGTAGTCCGGGAACTTGGCGTAGCGGCGGTCGGTGCGGACCTCTTCCGGCACGTCGTCCATCGTGTCGTAGCTGGCGTCGCAGGGCAGAACCCGCTCGATCTTCAACTCGCCGCGGCCGTAAGGCAGTTGACGGGACTCGCGGTCGGCGTCGCGGGTCAGGATGCTCTCGACGATCCCGACGACGCGCGGGTGGCTGGCGAGCACGATCTTCGCCCCGGCGGCGTTGAGCGCCTTGGCGATGTACCAGGCGAAGCTCTCGTTGTCGCCCACCCCGGTGACCAGCGCCACTTTGCCGGAGAAGTCGATCGGGATCATGGCAGGCACCTCCGGAGAGAAAACGGGCCGCGGAGGACGCGGGGCTTCGAACGCGGATATACGCGGATGGAAGACAGGATGATATCCTGATTCTTATCCGCGTCTTGATCCGCGCCGGAGTCCGCGTCATCCGCGGCCCGTTTTATGGATTGCCTGCCGGCCCGTCACTTCGCCGCCTTGACGAACAGCCGGTCCCACACCCGCAGTCCGCCGCCCTTGCCGTCGGCCGTCTCGGTGCCGGCGGCCAGCACCTTGCCGTCCGGCGAGAGCGCCAGGCCGCGGACCGTCTCGGCCGTCAGCCCGGACAGGGTGGACGAAGACAGCCAGTTGTCCGGGTTCGATCCCTCCCAGACGGTCCAGACCTCGACCCGGACGGCCAACTCGTCCCCTGGCTTCTCGGGCTCCGCCCGCACCCCGGCGGCGAACCGCTTGCCGTCCGCCCGCACCGTCAGGGCCGTGATCGGACCCCGGAGCTTCAACCGCTTCAATTCCTTGAACGTCTCCCCGTCCCAGACGACGACTTCGCCCGCAGCGTCGGCGGTGACGATCCGCTTGCTGTCCGCTGACCACGCGGCCGCGGTGACCTGGGCCGCCCCCTGCTTCAGCAGGTGCATCGGCTCGCCCGATCCGGCCCCCCAGACCTGGGCGTAGTAATGGGTGGCCTTGGCCGGGTCCGGTTGGGGGCCGCCTGCCTCCGGCCAGGTGGGGTCGATCTTGACGTTCGGCAAGAACACCAGCCGCTTGCCGTCCGGCGCCCAGGCGACGGCCGCCGGCGGCCCGTCCTCCGGCTTCGGGGCACCGGCCAGGGGCCCCAGTTGCACCGCCCCGGACCCCGGCGGGAGGGATTCGACCCGGACCGCCCGGCCGTCCGTCACCGCCACCCGCTTTCCATCCGGCGACACCGCAATTGCGTGACCCCCCGCCGCCTTGTCCGGGAGGACCCACCGGGTCTCGACCTCGTCGGCAACCGGGAACGCCATCCCCTGCGCCCCGTCCGGGGTGGCGACCGCCACCGTCGTCCCGTCTGGAGAGACGGTGACCCCGTGCCGGACTGGGCCGGTGCGGTTACCGGCGACCGTCGTCGGCCGCAGTCGCCCGAGGTCCCACTGGCGGATCCGACCGTCCCCCGCAGTGACGAACGTCCGCCCGTCCGGGGCGAAGGCCAGCGAGGTGACCGGCCCGACCGGCTCCACGTCGGCCGGCAACGGCCGCTCCCGCCACACCCACAGATCCTGGTTCCGCTCGACCTCCGGCGGCGGGTCAGCCGGCTGAGCGGCAGGTCGCCCCGGTCTCGCCGCGTTCGCTGCCGGCTGCCCCGGGGGGTTCGCGTCCGACTTTCCAGGCTGGGCCATCACAATCCCTCCCCCGGCCGCCAGCCCGGCCGCCATCAGCACCACCGCCGGCAGCTTCCACCGGCTTACGCTCATCGCACGCATCACACCCTCCGCCAGTGCAATCGAGACGGGGGGAACCGACGCCGACGCCGCACCGGACGCGAACTCCAGCGCCGCCGCGACGGCATTCGCCGCCAGCGTCGGCGGGAGGTCGGCCCTCGCCGCGGACGCCAGCACCGCCGCCAGCGCCGCGGACGAGAGCGTGACGCCGCGCCGCCGCAGACGGGCCGCGAGCAACTCGCGCCCCTTGGCGACGCGGGCCGCCACCGTGCCCTCCGGCCAGCCGAGGTCGCGGGCCGCCTGCGACCGCGACCGGCCGTTGAGGTCGCAGGCGACGACCGCCCGCCGGTAGCGTTCCGGCAAGCGGGCCAGCTCCTCGTCGAGGACCGGACCCAGGTCGGCTGCGGCCGGCGCGTCCTCGACCGCCTCCGGCTTCGCCGCCGCGAGCTGTCGGTGTCGGCGCTTCATGGCGAGTGACCGGGCTTTCGTCGCCGTGCGGACCGCGACGCCGTAGAGCCACGGGCCGACCGCGCCGGGCGGGCGGACGTCCGCGGCCCGGCGGGCGAGGACGAGCCAGACCGCCTGGAAGGCGTCCTCGGCATCCTGGGTGTGACCCAGGATTCGTCGGCAGACGCCGAACACGGTGGGGCCGTGGCGGCGGACCAACTCGGCGAACGCGGCCGCATCACGGGCCGCGGCGAACCGTGTGACCAGTTCGCCGTCCGGCTCGCGGTCGGGGTCGGAGGCGAGCGAGCGGAGGACGTCGATGACCATACCGGTCGGCATCGGCGTGGTTCCCCGGAAATCGCCCCGGCAACGCTGCCGGGGCTTACACGGGGGAGTTGCCCGGCCGCGGGCGGTCTGATGTGGGATTATCGCGGAAATGTGTAACTGAGGAACCTTGTGCCGTCGCAGATTTCTGGGAGGGCGAGGCTCCTGCCGAGCCGAAGCATCCAGAGGCTCGGCAGGGCCTCGCCCTCCCAAGAGGCTCGGCAGGAGCCTCGCCCTCCCAAGAGGCTGTCCGCCCGACCCTCATTCCCACCGCAACTCGAACAGTTCGCCCTGGAACGGCCAGTCCTCGGGTCGCGCAGCGAGGCCCGCCCGCACCGGGTTGCTGACGACGTACTCCCACTTCTCTTCGTACCGCTCGTCGTGTCGGAGGCGGGTGTCCCAGTGGTCGGTCTGCCAACGAATCGACTTGTCGGAGTGCCGCTTGCGGAATTGCGACTTCCAGAACGTCACCCACGAGTCAAACTCGATGTCCATCGTGCCCGGTGCGGCGAACAGGTGCATGTGGTCCGGCATCAGGACGTACCGGCCGACCAGCCAGCCGGTCGCCGCCTGCCAGACCGACCGGATCAGGTCGTGGTTCTCGTCGGTGGCGAGCCACGGTCGGCGGTGGTGAGTACAGACAGTCAGGTAGACGATCGTTGGGCGGTGGGGGTAGGTGAACACGCCGTGCGCGGGGTGTTTCCGGCGGGGGAGTTCAGGAGATGTTGCAGACGAGTCCGACATCAGAGCCTCAGCTTGGGAGGGCGAGGCTCCTGCCGAGCCGGAGCTGAAGAGGCTCGGCGGGAGCCTCGCCCTCCCACAAGCCGGCTCGGCGGGAGCCTCGCCCTCCCAAAATCACCCCGGCGTGCTGCCGATCACCCGGCGGACGCAGCCCTTGAGGTCCACCGGGCGGAACGGCTTCTGGAGGAAGAGCAGCGTCGGCCCGAACGGTAGACCGGCCGGCTCGGGGGAGCCGCTGGTCAGCACCACCGGTAGGTCCGGGCGCACCTTGCGCACCTCGGTCAGCACGTCCCGCCCGTCGGTGCCCGCCAGCCCCAGGTCCAGCAGCACGAGCGCGAACCGCCCCGAGTCGGCCCGGAACAGTTCCACCGCCTCCGGCCCGGCGGCGGCCTCGGCCACCGCGAACCCCAGCGACCGCAGCGAGATCGCCGCCAGCTTGCGGACGGACGGCTCGTCGTCCACCACCAGTGCGGCGCGGTCCGGCGCGATCGCGACGGACGGCAACGGCCAGGGGGTCGGCTCGTCCACCCCGACAGGGCGCGGCGCGGCGGCCGGCAGGCAGACCCGGAACACAGTTCCCTGCCCCGGCGCGCTCGTCACCCGGACCGCCCCGCGGTGCTCATGGACGATGCCGCGGACCGCCGCCAGCCCCAGCCCGCGGCCGGTGAACTTGGTGCTGTAGTACGGGTCGAACACCCGAGCCAGTGTCGGCCCGTCCATGCCGCAGCCGGTGTCGGCCACCTCGACCCAGACATGCGGCCCGGCCGGCGGCTCCCCGACCCACTGGCCGCCTGCCGCTTCGGGTTCGGACGTGCCGCAGGTGCGGATGGTGATGGTGCCGCCCGACGCGCCCAGCGCCTCGGAGGCGTTCTGCACCAGGTTGAGTAGCACCCGCCGCAACTGGCCGGGATCGGCCTCGACCGGCGGCAGGCCGGCCGCCAGCTCGATCCGCAGCGCCGCGCCGCGCGCCGTCGACAACTGGACCAGGTCCGCCGCGTCCTCGATCAGCCGGTTGACGTCCACGGCCCGGCGGGGCGGTCCACCGGCGGGGCCGAGCATTTGCTGACAGAGTTGCGTGGCGTGTTCGGCCGACTTCTCGATCGGCCGCAGGTACTCGTGCAGGCCCGACCCCGGCGGCAGCAGCTCGCGCGCCAGGCTGGCGTTCCCGAGGATGCCGGTCAGCAGGTTGTTGAAGTCGTGGGCCACCCCGCCGGCCAACTCCTGGTACCCGGCCCCGGCAGCGTTGCGGGCGTCGGCCAGGCGGGCTTCGCTCTCCCGGCGCGCCGCCTCGGCCTGCTCGCGGGCAGCCGCCTCCCGGTCGCGTGCGGCGGCGGCCGCCTGGGCCTGTCTTTTGACGCGCAGGAGTAGCACCGTCAGGACCGCGAGCCCCGCCAGGCCGACGACAACCGAGCCGACGAGCAACTCGGGCCACGGCACGTCGGCCGACCATCGGAACTGAAGGAACGCGGGCAGCGCGACGCCGACCGGAGGCCCCACCGGGGCGCGAGCCGGTGTCGGGTCGGACCTGAGGGCGATGAATCCTGTCGAAACGCAGACCCCGATGACCACCGACGCCTGCGCCAGCCAGCGGACCAAGTCAGATCGGCTCCGAGCTTGTGACGGTTCCCCGCGGTAGGACTTTAGCCCAGAGGGGAACGGTTTGCACTCAGATTGATCGCATTTTCCTAGTGCATGAGACGCTGACGCGAGTGCGAGCGAGCGAGCGAGCGAGTTGCGAGGAGGGATGCGCCTCTTGGGAGGGCGAGGCTCCTGCCGAGCCGAGGGCTTTGGCTCGGCAGGAGCC
>DATLIF010000605.1:0-4355 GCA_035539575.1 Fimbriiglobus sp.
GTCTTCACCGGGCGCCGCCTCCCACTGCTTGCACACGTCCGCGAGGAAGCCGGCGCCCGGTGAAGACGACTCGTCCAGTTGCTCGTCGCCGCGGTCGCCGTAGACGCCGATCGCGGACGCCGAGAGGAACACCGGCTTGCGGTCGAGCGCCGCCACCGCCTCCGCGAGCCGGCGGGTTGGGCCGGCGCGGCTCTCCAGGATCAGGCGCTTTCGCTCCGCGGTCCACCGCCCCGCGGCAATGTTCTCGCCGGCGAGGTGGATGACCGCGTCGATCCCTTCGAGCGACTTCGGATCGACAGACGTTTCGGGGTTCCAGTTCACCGCCGTGGTGCCGTCGCCCGATGGCTCGACCGCGCCGCGGATGAACCGGACCACCTCGTGCCCGCGGCCGAGGAGGTGCGGCACCAGTTCCGACCCGATCAGCCCGCGGGAGCCGGTGACGGCCACCCGGCGGGGGAATGCGTCGTTCGCCAAGGATGAGCTCTCGGCGTCCTGTCTCTATCAGTAGTCGCAGGACAGGCCGACCCCGTAGAAGTCTTCCTTGTTGCGGAAAAACTGGCCGTACGGCGACTGCGAGTTGGTGTACTCGACGAACAGCCGGATGTTGGCCAGCCGCTGGTACGGGTTGCGCCACAGCCACCCGGCCTGGGCAGTCACGCCGGTGTCGAAGTCGGAGTCGCCGCGGCTTTCGAGGTTGACCGCCACGAACGGCGTCCCCTTCCACCCGGTCGGCTCCGGGCAGAACCACTCGAACCCGACGTCGAACCGCCAGCGGAAGTCGTCGTCTGATGCCTGCTGCGGGTTGAACTTGTCGAACGGGTAGTCCATGTCGAAGGCGTACGCCGCCTGGCCGTACACCCGGACGCGGTCGGCGAACCACCGGCCGACGCCGAGGACCACCTCGTCCCGGACGTACTCGCCGAGCAGGGTGGCCGGCTGGGTGCGGATGAGGTCGTCCTGCAGGTGGCTGCTGACGTGCTCGTAGGCGAGCTTGAACTGCCACGGCCCGCGGCGGGCGGTCAGCGGCACGCCGAACCGGTAGTCGGCCACCAGCAGGTCGTCCGGCGTCATCCGGCTGTGGACCACCCCGAACACGTCCACCTGGTACGCCGCATCCCGGCCGGCCGGCTCGAACCGCCAGAACCCGACGGTGGTGCCGACGGACGTGTCGAGCGTCCACGACTTCTGCGGGCTGTCCAGCGAGGTCGCGAGTGCCTGCATCCGCGGCTCGCGCTTGATGGCGAACGGCGGCTCCCACAGAAGGCTGTTCGGCAGCCCGGTGATGGTGGTTCCGTTCCAGACGCAGTGGCGGAAGCTGGCGCGGGCGGCGTACTCGTGGTCCATCTGGTCCTGCAAGCTGCCGGGCAGCGGCTTGAGGTCCACCGGGCGAGTGGCCAGCCCCGCGGCCGCCACGCCGGCCGGCGACACCGAGGTGATCACGCCCGGCGGCAACTGGGGCGGGAGCGGGGACTTTGGCAGTGGCGTGTCGGCGGCGGGGTCCGTCGGCTCCGGCGACTTCGCGGGCGCGGGCGGCGGCGTGGCCTGCTTCGGAGGCGGCAGGAGCGTCTCGGGAGGTGCAGCCTGCTTCGGCGGCAGGAGCGTCTCGGGCGGGGCCGCCTTCTTGGGCGGCGGGAGGAGCGCGTCGGGCGGCCCGGGCGTCTTCGGCGGCTGGAGCGTGACCGTGAAGGCGGGCGGGATCGCGGGCGGCGGCGGCGTCTGGGCGAGTGCGGGGCCGGCAATGGTTGCCAGCAGAACCCAGCTTGCCAGTCCGCACCCTGCCTTGCCGATCATTGCTGCTCCTCCGCGCCGACTCGAAGCGCCGGGACCGCCCGGCTTCCGTGGTTCAGTATCGGAGGTCGGCAGAACCGGTCTTGAAGGCGTTTGCGGCAATATCGCTACGGTCGGCAGGATTGGGATACTGGGCAGAACGGGTCCTTATCAGTCGGGAGTGGCCAGGGGGGTCAGGCGATCAGGCGATCAGGCGATCAGCACACCCCATCTGATCGCCTGACCAGAAAAGGTGAACGCCTGACCCCACCGGAGTGATCGCCTGTAGACAAAAGTAGACACCACTACGACTTGCCGAGGATCAGGTCCACGACCCAGCAGCCGCGGGCGTGGGGGCCATCGCCGCGGCAGTGGGCCAGCACATCGGGGTGGGTGCAACCGGCCTCTTCGAGTGCGTCGGCCAGGATCGGCAGCCGGTCGAAGGACCGCTCGGAGTAGATCGCATCCGCGAGGCCGACGGCGGTGGAGGTGCGCCAGGACGGGTCGCAGGCAACAGGACGGAACGGGTTGCCGACAATGCAGCGGAGGAGCGGAAGGTGGTCCCGAAAGATGCCAAATAGGATCGAGTCCGCGGCCTCGTCTGGCGTAGTCGGCACGGCAACGGGTCTCACGTCAGTGAGCCAATCCCACCATCGGAGTTCGCCGTGGACTCCGTTGAGGAGGGCCACGGCCACATACCTGCGGACCGCATCGTACACCGTCTGATCGAGACCGGTCCGCTCGGCAAATAAGGATTGTGTGCCATACCACAATGATTGCGCGAGCTCACCCACCGGGTCTGTCGCCCAGACGGATTCGTCGCTCTTAGGGTTGTGTCCTTCCACGACCCGGCTGATGAAGTGCAGGTATTCATGGAAGATTGGATCGAGCCAGTCCGTGGACATGCGTTCGGCACAAGTGAGTTCAAACAGGTCGCATTTTCGTTGACTGATCCGGTCCCGCAACCCGCGCATCAACAGCACCGGATCGGCGGACGTCAACCATTCCTTCTCAATCATGGTCGCGCTCCAACCCGGCGAGCGGGGGACGTTAGTCCCCCGAGTGATTGGGCCGTGAATGCACTCGGGGGACTAACGTCCCCCACTCGCCGGGTTGGTCGTCACGAATCGCCGCTTAGATGTTCAGCGGCACCCCCGCCCAGGCCATCCGGGCCGCCTCGCCGACGGCTTCGCTGAGCGTCGGGTGGGCGTGCGTGCAGCGGGCGATGTCCTCGGCGCTGCCGTGGTACTCCATCACCGCCACGCACTCGGCGATCAACTCGCTGGCGCGGGGGCCGAGGATGTGGACACCGAGGATGCGGTCCGTCTCGGCGTCGGTGAGGACCTTCACGAACCCGTCGGTCTCATCCATCGCCCGCGCCCGGCCGCTGGCCAGGAACGGGAACTTGCCGACCTTGTGCGGACGGCCGCGCTCCTTCACCTGCTCCTCGGTCAGGCCGACGCTCGCCACCTCCGGCCAGATGTAGATCACGCTCGGGATCGCGTCGTAGTTGACGTGCGGCTTCATCCCCACAAGCTGTTCCGCGAAGACCACCCCCTCCTCGCTCGCCTTGTGGGCCAGCATCGGACCGTCGATCAGGTCGCCGATCGCCGAGATACCAGAGACGTTAGTGCGGAACTGCTTATCGACCTTCACCTTGCCGGTCTTCTGGTCGTGTTCGACGCCGGCCTCGTCCAGCCCCAGCCCGGCGATGTGCGGCCGACGGCCGACCGCCACCAGCACCCGGTCCCCCTCGAAGGTGAGTTGCTGGCCGTCCTTCTCGGCGGTCACGGCCACGGAACCCTTGCCGACCTTCGCGCCCGTCACCTTCGTTTGCAGGTGGAACTCGAAGCCCTGCTTCGTGAGCAACCGCTGCACCTGCGTTGAGACTTCGCCGTCGGCAATTGCCAGGATGCGCGGCAGGAACTCCAGTACCGTGACCTTCGCACCGAGCCGCCGCCACACCGACCCGAGTTCCAGGCCGATGTACCCGCCGCCGACCACGATCAGGTGTTTCGGCACCTCGGGGAAGTTCAGCGCCTCGGTGCTGCTGACGACCCGTTGGCCGTCGTACTTGAGGAACGGCAGCTCGACGCTGTCGCTGCCGGTGGCGAGCAGAACGTGGTCCGCCTCCAACGTGGTCGGCTTGCCATCCTCGCCCGTGACCTCGACCTGGCCCTTGCCCTTCAGCTTGCCGGCCCCGTACACGGGCGTGACCTTGTACTTCTTGAACAGTCCGGCGACGCCCTGGGTCAGCGTCTTGACTACTTCATCCTTACGCTTGAGCATCGCCGGCACGTCGAGCGACACGCCACCGACCTTGATGCCGTGGCGGGCGAGCTTGTGGGCCGTCACCTCGTACAGCTCGCTGGAGTCGAGCAGCGCCTTCGATGGGATGCAGCCGACGTTCAGGCAGGTGCCGCCGAGCGCCTTCCCCGGCCGCTTCTCGACGCAGGCCACCCGCTTGCCGAGCTGGGCGGCACGGATCGCCGCGGTGTACCCGCCGGGGCCGGCACCAATCACCACCAGATCAAACTTGTCGGCCATGGGTTCTCCAAGCTGTGAGCGGTGAGCGATGAGCGGTGAGC
>DATLIF010000606.1:0-4903 GCA_035539575.1 Fimbriiglobus sp.
TCCTCTGGCTCACCGCTCACCGCTCGCCGCTCACCGCTCAGCAGGATGTTCGACGGCTTCAGATCCCGATGCACCACCCCCTGAGTGTGGGCGTGATGGACGGCCCGGGCGATGGCGGCGACGAGCCGCGCGGCCTCGCGTGGTGGGAGGGGGCCGTCGGCGGCGACCCGTTGTGCGAGGGTCTGGCCCTCGACGTACTCCATGCAGAAGTACGCCTGCCCGTCGGCGGTGCCGACCTCGTGGACGGTGACGATGTTCGGGTGCTGGAGCCGGGCTGCGGCGTGCGCCTCGGCGCGGAACCGGGCGCGGTCGGCGTCGGAAGCCAGGTGTGCCTCGCGGACCATCTTCAGGGCGACGACCCGGTTGAGCGACTTCTGCCGGGCCTTGTAGACGACGCCCATCCCGCCGCGGCCAAGTTCGGACAACAGCTCGAAGTCGCCGAACTCGCGGGGCAGCGGGTGCGGGGTGTCGTCGGCCGGCGGCCCGTGGGGGTGCAGACCGTCCGCGTGCGGGGCGGTGGCGGAGAGCGGCACCGAGCGCGCGAGTTGCGCGAACTGAGCGACGGCCCACAGCTCGCGGAGTTCGCCGGCGAGATCGGGGTGGGCGCGGGCGGCAGCCTCGACGTCCGGGGCGGTGCCGGCGCGGAGCTGGTCGGTCAGCCCCGCAATCAGCGCTGCCAGCCGGTCGTCGCGGTCGGCGGTGGCGTTCATGCGGCGCCCGGTTCGTCCGCCTCGTAGTACTCGGCCAGCGCGTCGGCCGCGAGGCCGGAGAGTTCGTCGGGGTGTTCCAGGTCCAGCGTGATCGCGCCCCACGGCTCGCGCGGGTCGATCCGCACCGCCAGGTCGATCAGCCGGCCGCGAAGTTGATACGTCAGCCAGCCGATCTCCGCCGGCTCGTACCGCGCGTCCGGCAGCCCGGCCGACACCGTCACCTCCGGCCGCTCCGGGGCGACCAACCGCGCGGCTTGCCGTAGCTCGGGCTTGAGGTTCGGGAACACGTCATCGGCCACCGGGGTTAGTTCCCAGTCGCGGCCATCGACGCGGTTGTAGACGATGGCTCCATCCTCGGCGAATCGGACCTCGATCCGCTCGGCCCCATCTCGCAAGGCCATCAGTACCGCGATGTGCCAGAACTGTCGGGCGGCAGGCTCGGAGCGGAGTTGGTCGGTGGAGTCGAAGACCAGCACGTTGGCTCCGTCATTTTGGGAGGGCGAGGCTCCTGCCGAGCCGAAGCTTCGGCTCGGCAGGAGCCTCGCCCTCCCACCCTCCGCCTCGATCGCTTGGAACCTATTGGCAGGGAGCCACTAGGGCTGACGGGTGTCTCGGCGCGGGCGCCCGTCTGGGCCGTAGACATAGCCCCCACGAGCGACAGCGTCCGGGATGTACCCGCCCTTACCGGGTTTGAACTCCCCGAGAGGCGGGTGCGTGCCATCAGCCGCCATCTCCCGCTTCACGCGCCCAATCAGTGCTCGACTGAAACCAGTCAGCTTATTCACTTCGTTGATGCTCTTGGCTTGCCATTCAGGCTGACTCAGGATCTCTCGCAGCTTTTCCCGCTTCTCTTCATCTTGCTTTCTCATCCGACACCGTCTGGTTTAGGGTGGCAGCGCGATCACTTCTGGTAATACGCTACCGCTTACCCCTCACACACGCGATGTCCGAAGCTCGAATGACGAGAACGATGGCCCGAATCAACCCTCGCTCGGGCTGCTCTCATTCACGTCCGGCAGCAGCACGCCGCGCAGCCGACGCAGCGCCCGCAGGTAGCGCATCGACGCGGCCGCCTCGGTCAGCCCCAGCAACTTCGCCACGTCCTGGTTCGCCAGTTGCTCGTGGTGCCGCATCAGGATGATCTCGCGGTCGTCGTCGGACAGTTCGTTGATCGCCGCCGCCAGCCGCCGCGCCAGTTCCGCCTGGATCGCCTCCGAGCCGGGGGTGCGCTCGCTGTCCACCAGTTGCGCCACCAGGGACGCCTCCGACTCGTCGGCCCACGCCGGCCTGGCGATCGGCTGCTCCCGGTCGATGCTGCGGCGCTGGGCGAGGCGATGCCGGCGGTGGGCGTCGATGATCCGGTCCTGGGCCAGGTGCCGCAGCCAGAGGTGGAACGGCATGACCGGCGACTTCAGGTACTCAGTCAGCCGCTGGTTGGCCTCGATGAGCACGTCCTGCACGATGTCCGAGGCGTCCACCCGGCGACCGAGGACCGGGTCCAGCCGCAGGTCGATCATCCGGCGGAGTGGGTCGCGGAACTGGCCGAGAAGGTCATCGACCGCCCCCGCCTTGCCGTCGCGGGCGTCGCCGAGCAGTCGGTCGGTCTGTTCGGGGGTCGGCCACATGACGGCATTCTATGGGGAGGGGATACGGGTTCGATGCTACCCGAACCCGCCGCCGGTTGTCAGCACCGCTCCCGGCCAGTAACCCAACAGTGCCCCCACGGAGCCTCGACCAGCCGATGACCTGGACCGCACCGCCAAACACGACCGCCCTCATCTTCGACTGCGACGGCACCCTGGCCGACACCATGCCGACCCACTTCCGGGCCTGGACCGCGGTCCTGGGTCGGTACGGCATCCCGTTCCCCGAGTCGCGGTTCTACCAACTCGGCGGCGTGCCGACGGCGAAGATCATCCGCATCCTGGCCGAGGAGTCCGGCACGGTCGTCGCGGACGTGGACGTGATGGTGCAGGAGAAGGAGGGCGCGTTCCTGCTGCACCTGGAGTCGGTGCGGCCGCTCGCGCCGGTGGTGCGGGTGGCGTCCGCGCACCTGGGCAAGCTGCCGATGGCGGTGGCGTCCGGCGGCTACCGGGAGGTGGTCGGCCAGACGCTCGACCGGCTCGGCATCCGGGACTGGTTCGACGCGATGGTCTGCGCCGAGGACACCGCGTGGCACAAGCCGGAGCCAGACGTCTTCCTGGTGGCGGCAAGGCGACTGGGCGTCGAGCCGGCGGGGTGCGTGGTGTTCGAGGACACCGACATCGGCCTGGAGGCGGCCCGGCGGGCGGGCATGACGAGCGTGGACGTGCGGCCGTGGCTGGCGAGTCGAAGTTAATCCACAGGCTGCTTGTCGTCCTTCGACTCTTCTGGCGGGGTGGCGGGGAACAGGTCGACCATCTTCACCTTGAACCCGGGCAACACCGACCCGCCGTCCAGTTCGTCGTTCGCCGTGAAGATGCGGATCGTCGGCGACCCGTCGAAGGCATGGACTTCGCGAAGCCGCGGGTAGATCTGCCAGGCGACGCGGACACCACCGCGAATGTACTCGCGGGCCTTCTCCTGCACGTCCTCGGCGAGGTCGGTCGGGCTGACGACCTCGACGGCCAGGTCCGGCACCACGTCCAGGGCGTTTCCGGTCAGCGAGAGTGTGAGGTCCCGCGGCCAGCGGTCGTAGGAGATAAACGCCACGTCCGGGTTGCGATTGCGGGTCTTGTCCTCGGGGAGCGGGATGCGGTACAGAAGGTCGATCCGGCTCCGGCCGATGTCGTTGTTCAACAGGTAGAGAACTATGGCCTTGTTCAGCAGGTTCGCCACCTCGACCGCGTAGAAGCTCATGGGCGGAACCTCCACGATCTCCCCGTTAACCACCTCGTACCGGTCGGGCAGTTGAGTCGGGACGATTGCGTCGGGCTCAACGTTCAGGATGTCGGTCGCCATCACTCGCCCTCCGTCACTTGCTCGCCGCAATTATACCATCCATCGGGCTGCTCGCATTGGCGTAGAGCTTCTTCGGAATGCGTCCCGCCAGGTACGCCAGCCGGCCGGCGTCACAGGCGTAGCGCATCGCCCAGGCCATCCGCAGCGGGTCCTTCGCCGACGCGATCGCCGTGTTCAAGAGCACCCCGTCGCAGCCCAACTCCATCGCCGCGGAGACGTCGCTGGCGGTGCCGACGCCGGCGTCCACGATCACCGGGTAGTCCGGGTCGCCGTCCTTGAGGTACTCCAGGGTGATGCGGATGTTGTTCGGGTTGAGCACCCCCTGCCCCGAGCCGATCGGGCTGCCGGCCGGCATCACGCTCGCCGCACCCGCCTCCTTGAGCCGCCGTGCCAGCACCGGGTCGTCGGACGTGTAGACCAGGACCGTGAACCCCTCCTTCACCAGCTCCTCGGTCGCCTTCAGGGTGTCGATGGGGTCGGGCAACAGCGTCTTCTTGTCGGCCAGGCACTCCAGCTTCACCCAGTCGGCGCCGGGGTTGCCCAGGTTCGACAGCAACTCCCGCGCGAGCCGGGCGTGGCGGATCGCGTCTTCGGCGCTGAAGCACCCGGCGGTGTTCGGCAGGATGGTCAGCTTCTTCAGGTCGAGGAAGTCGAGGAGGCTGCGGCCTTCCTTGTCGATGAGTCGTTCGCGGCGGACGGCCACGGTCGTTACCTCGCAGCCGCTGGCCTCCATGCACTGCTGCATCAGGTCGTAGGACGTGTACTTGCCGGTCCCGGTAAAGAGCCTGGACGTGAACGTGAACTTGCCGACCCGAAGAGGCTTCTCTCCGGGAGGCTGCTTCCCTGACTCCTGACTCCTGACTCCTGACTCCTGACCAGAGCCGCCGCCGACCAGGGTGACGATCTCGACCGCGTCGCCCTCCTTCAGCGCGGCCGACTCGTGATCGGCACGCGGCACAACGGACTGGTTGACCTCGACGGCCAGCTTCTTCGGGTCGCGGCCGAGGTGTCTGAGTAGCCCGGCGACGGTCAGCGGGTCAGGGTAGGAGCGGGGCTCCGCGTTGACGAATATAGATGGCATCGGAGGACGGCCCGGGTGGCGGTATCGGTCTAACATCAGGATACCGCCCTGGCCGCCGGCGGGCACCCTGCCCGGACGGTCCGGCCAGCGATACAACAACCCTTCACCCGACCCCCGGCCCCGACGACCCGACGCCATGCCTGCCGTGCAGCCGACCTTCCTCCCCCACACC
>DATLIF010000607.1:0-7573 GCA_035539575.1 Fimbriiglobus sp.
CCGGTTGCCTTCCCTGCGTCCCCTCGCTATCGTCCGCCGACGTCTGACTTACCCCGGGACGGCGGACCCCGTGACCACTCTCTCGCTCACCCGTGCCCGGACGGCGGCGCGGCCGCTCGTCAGCCTCGTGCTGCCCGCTTACAACCCGGGGCCGTCTATCGAGGGCACCTGGCGCGCCGTCCGCGACTTCGTCCGCGTCCGTCCCGACCCGTGGGAAGCGGTCTTCGTCCTCGACGGCTGCACCGACGGGACCGCCGACCGGCTCGCCGGGCTGGCGAGTGAGTTTCCCGACCCGCGGCTCCGCGTCTTGAGCCACGCGCCCAACCGCGGTAAGGGGTTCGCCGTCCGTCGCGGGCTGCTCGCCGCCCGTGGGGCCTACCGAATCTTTACCGACGTGGATCTGGCGTACTCGTTCGACGACATCGCCCGCGTTGCCGACGAACTTCGGCACGGGGCCGCCGTCGCCATCGCCTCCCGCGACCACCCGGAGAGCGTCGTTCAAGTTCCGGCCAGTCGCCTCGGGTACGCCTTCCGCCGCTGGCTCCAGAGCCGGCTGTTCGGGGCTGCCGCCCGGCGGCTGTTGCCGGTCACGCAGCGAGACACCCAGGCCGGGCTGAAGGGGATGGCCGCCGCCGTCGCCGATGGCCTACTGCCGGCGCTGCGGTGTGACGGGTTCGGGTTCGACTGCGAGTTGCTGACCGCCTGCGCGCGGCTCGGCGTCCCGGTGGCCGAGGTGCC
Organism: Fimbriiglobus sp.; assembly: GCA_035539575.1. Taxonomy (GTDB): domain Bacteria; phylum Planctomycetota; class Planctomycetia; order Gemmatales; family Gemmataceae; genus DASSAT01. The sequence continues at coordinate 739 of DATLIF010000607.1, forward strand.
GGTGTGCGTGCGGTACGAGGGCCGGGGCAGTACGACCGGGCCGGGGTCGGGCCTGCGAATGGTGTGCGAACTGTGGCGCATTCGCCGGACCTGGCCACGGGCCGCCGCGGTGCCAACCGCCGAGCCTCTGGCCGAGGCCGCGTGAGGAGGGCCCCCCGACGTGGCCTCTCGCTACCTGCTCATCACGGCCGACGACTTCGGCATCGGCCCGGACACGTCGCGCGGCGTCCTGGACCTCGCGGCCCGCGGAGCGGTCACGTCCGCGGTGCTGCTGGCCAACTCGCCGTTCGCGGCCGAGGCGGTCGGGATATGGCGGCGGGCGGGTAGTCGGCTCGAACTTGGCTGGCACCCGTGCCTGACGCTCGACCGCCCGGTCATGCCGCCGGACCGCGTCCCCAGCCTGGTCGATGACGCCGGCCGGTTCCTGACGCTGAAGCGGTTCCTTCGTCGGCTGCTGCGCGGGCGGATCGACCCGGCCGAGCTGCGCGACGAGTTCGCGGCGCAACTGGAGCGGTTCGTGGCGCTCGTCGGGGACACTCCTGCGAACGTCAACGCGCACCACCACCTGCACGTCTTCCGCCCGGTCGGGGACGTGCTGCGCGACGTGCTCGCGCGGGTCGCCCCGCGGCCGTTCGTGCGGCGAGTGATCGAACCGCGGCGGACGCTGGCCCGGGTCCGCGGCGCGCGGGCCAAGCGGCTGGCACTGGGCTGGCTCGGTCGGCGCGCGGCCCGGCGGCAGTCGGCCGCCGGGTTCCCGGGCGGCGACGCGCTCATCGGTATCACCGACCCGCCGTTCGTCTGGGACCCGGACTTCTTCCGCCGCTGGCTGACGGCAGCCCCGGGGCGGTTCGTCGAGTTGACCTGTCACCCCGGCCTGCTCGACCCGACGCTGCCCGGCCGTGACGGCTCGCTGGCCGACGGCCAGGTCCACCGGCGCCAGCGCGAGCTGGAGTTGCTGCGCGACCCCGCGTTCCTCGACGCGGTCGCCGCGGCCGGGTTCACGCCCGTGACCGCGGCCCGGATGACGGCGCTCAAGGGCGGCGACACCGCCACGAGGGCGCGACTGGCGGGGTAGGCGAAGAAATCCCAAATCCCAAGCACCAAAAACCCAAGCCGGACGCGGTCTGGTTTGGGATTTGGTGCTTGGGATTTGGGTATTCTTGACTATGACTTCAACGACGGCCGGGCACGCGGACGCCCGGCCCTCTCCTCACGTTCCTACCGGAGTTCCCACCGTGCTCACCCGTCGCGAAATGCTCCAATCCGCCGCGGCCCTGGCCGCCGCCCCGGCCCTCTTCGCCACCGCCCGCGCCCAGGAAAAGTCCAACGGGTTCACACTGCCCAAGCTCCCCTACGGGTACGACGCGCTGGAGCCGCACATCGACGCCGAGACGATGAAGATCCACCACGGCACCCACCACCAGACGTACGTCAACAACCTGAACAAGGCCCTCGCCGGAATGCCGGACTGGCTCTCGAAGCCCGTCGAGGAGGTCATCACCAAGCTCGGCGAGTTGCCGGAGAAGGCTCGCACCGCGGTCCGCAACAACGGCGGCGGGCACTACAACCACAGCTTCTTCTGGCAGGTGATGACGAAGCCCGGCGGCGCCGGCCCGCAGGGGGAGCTACTCAAGGCGATCGAGTCGTCCTTCGGCGGGCTGGACGGGTTCAAGACGGCGTTCACGACCGCCGCGACCGGCCGGTTCGGCAGCGGCTGGGCATGGCTTGTCCCGGGCAAAGACAAGCCGCTGGCGATCGTCAGCACGCCCAACCAGGACAACCCGCTGATGGACGGCGGGCCGAAGCCGATCCTCGGCGTGGACGTGTGGGAACATGCGTATTACTTGAAGTACCGCAGCGCCCGGGCGAAGTACGTCGAGGCGTGGTTCAACGTGGTCAACTGGGACCAGGTGGCCGCAAGCTTCGCCAAGAAGGGATAATCCCGGCGACCCTGCCCATCTTCGCGCCGGGCTTTCCCCTGTCCCCCCGATTGCTTGGACCGGCGCCGCCGCTGTCTTCGATAAACCCCGCGAACTCTCCAGTCCGCGGGGCGCGTCATGCGGCGGTTCGGCCTCATCGTCGGCGGGTGGGCGGCGGCCGCGGTCGGCTGTCTCGCCCCGTTCCCCGACCTGGATAGCCCGCCCGCGCCGGCCGGGGACGCCCTCACCCGTGCCGCCGACTGCCTCGACCGCGGCGACGAGCCCGGCGCGCTGCCGCACCTGCGGGCGCACGTGGACGCCCACCCGGACGCGCTGATGATCCGGGCACACCTCGCCGAGTTGCTCCTGAAGCACGGCCAGCCGGACGAGGCCCGCGGCCAGTTCGAGCGGTTCATCACGGACGCCCAGCGCACGACCGGACCGGCGAACGCTCACCTGACCCACTGCCACGCCCGGCTGATGGCGATCGCCGAGCAGAGCGGCGACGCGTACCGCGAGGGGCTACACCGCGGGATCGGGCTGGTGCTACTGGTGCGGAAGTGGGACGCCGACCCCGACCGCCGCGACGAGACGGCGGCCGAGCAGACCCTCGCGAAAGCCGCGGCCGCGCTGCGGGCCGCCGCGGCGGAGCGGCCCGGCGACCCGCGGGCGCACCTGTACCTGTCCGAGGCGTACGCTCGGCTCGGCCAGCCGTCGGCGGCGCGGGCGGCGCTGCGCGTCGCGCGGGCCGGCCTGCCGGACCCGGCCGTCACCCCCGACGAGAGTGAACGGATCGTGGGCAGCCCGATGTCGGCCTCCGGCCCGGCCCGATGACAGCGGGCTGTCACGGGACGATTGTGTAGCCCAGCTAGTTCCTCATTCTTCCTGATTTTCCCGAGTCGATCACGATCCGCATCTTCCCCGGCGACCTGCCGTGCGTAGAATTCATGATGAGGTTGTGACTGTCTCATTCGTGTCCGTCACGCCAGCCCGGGGCCGCGCCCGAGTTCGTCCCTCCCCAGCGGCCTCACCCCAATTTCCTCATTCGATTCGCGGCTTTCCGCGAGGAGGACCCGTCGTGCGCATCGTGTCTCACTCGGACCGCCGGGGCTTTACGCTCATCGAGCTGCTGGTGGTGATCGCGATCATCGCTATCCTCATCGGGCTCTTGCTACCGGCGGTGCAGAAGGTCCGCGAGGCCGCCGCCCGGACCACCTGCCAGAACAACATCAAGCAGCTCGGCCTCGCCGCCCACAACTTCCACTCGGCGAACAACAAGTTCCCGGATGGGGCGTGGGCCAGCGGGATCGCGTATGGCAACTCGGACCTGGTCCGGCTCCTGCCATACATCGAGCAGGACAACATCGCCAAGAACTACGACTACAGCCAGCCGTGGTGGGGCTCGGCCAACAACGTGACGGTGGCCAGCAACCGCATCAAGACCATGATGTGCCCGTCCGACCCGAACAACGGCGGCCAGCCGGGGTCGGGCAACCCGATGGGGCTGTCGAACTACCACGGGAACTCCGGCATCTGGTACGACCGCAGCGGCAAGGACGGGATGTTCGACGACCTGCTCAACACCGGCCGACGCCTGGAGGCGGTCTCTGACGGGACGAGCAACACCGCACTGTACGCCGAGGTCGCCAACGGGACGCTCACGGGGGGCGCGGCCAAGCACCGGATCTCCGACTGCTACGAGACGACCGTGTCCCAGCCGTACTCGCAGTTGACCTTCGCCCAGCTCCAGACTGCGCGGGGCGAGTTACTGGCCAAGGACTGGCAGGCGGCCAACGTCCCCTGGGGCGGTGACTGGCGGTACAAGGGCTACCCGTACGTCGAGGGGTCGCCGTGGCGGGCGTGGTACAACCACCTGCTGCCGCCGAACAAGCCGTGCTGGGTGCCGCAGGACGCCGCCACCTGGTGGTCGATCGTGGTCCCGGCGTCCAGCTACCACAGCGGCGGGGCCAACGTGTGCATGGCGGACGGGTCGGTCCGGTTCGTCACCGACTCCATCAACATGGACGCCTGGATGGCGGCCGGCAGCCGCAACGGCGGCGAAGCGATTAACCTGGACTAACTCGCCCCGCGGAGGAGAGGTTACCGATGCGACGGTTGATCTGTAGCGGGGTGCTGGCCGCCGTCCTGGCGGCCAGCCTCGGGTGCTCGGGCCAGTCCACGCCGACCCAGCCGGCGTTAAGCGATGAGCAGGTCAAGGACGCGATGAAGCAGGGCAAGGAGCGAGCCCTGAAGGAGCGCGGCAACCGCGGCCCCGGCGGCGTGCCGATCAAGTAGTGCGACACGGCCGAGTTGGAAGGAACGACCGAACCCCGCCCTCTCCGGGCGGGGTTCGCGTTTACACCCCTGCCCGGCCAGCGCCGATCCGATCGCCCGGTAGCTTCGCGCGCGGCGGCGCGGTAGCATGAAGCCACCGGGGCACTCGGCCGGGCCGGGCCGGCAGGAGGCGAGATGATCCGCGTCAACAAGATCCTGTACCCGACCGACTTCTCGTCGTACTCGAATCAGGCGTACTTCCACGCCCTCGGGCTGGCCGAGGCGTACGGGGCGAGCCTGACCGTCCTGTACGTCTACACCCCCGGGTCGGAGGCGCCCGACAGCCCGGGCGGGGACAAGCGCTACTGGCGCGACCAGCTCGAGCAGATCCGGCCGGCGAACGCGTCGATCCCGGTCAACCACGTCTTCCTGGAGGGGGACGCGGCCGCGGAGATCGTCCAGTACGCGGCCGACGCCGCGGTGGACGTGATCGTGCTCGGCACCCACGGCCGCACCGGGGTCGAGCGGCTGCTGATGGGCAGCGTCGCCGAGAAGGTGATGCGCGACGCCCCATGTTCGGTGCTGGTGGTCAAGCTGGCGAAGGGGTCCCGCCCGCCGGAGCGGCCGCACATCGGCCAGGCCGGCAACCGGGCGTGACCTCCCAGGGACCGCGGCCGGGACGGCCGCGGTCCCAGGTTCGCTTCAGTCCTTGACCACCGCCTTTTCGAGCTTCTTCTCCTCCTTGCCCTCGGCCTTCCGCGGGGACTCGCCGCGGCGGCCACCGGCGCCCTCCGGCCGTTCACGCGGCAACATCTCCGGCAGGTTCGCCACCCGCATCGCGGTCACGGCCATCACCTGCGCGCCCTGGACCAGGTTCGGCTCCTTCGCCTTATCGAACGTGTCCGTCTGCGTGTGGTGCGTCAGCCGGTACTCGTCGGGCTCCTGCACGCAAGCGAACCCCGGCACCCCGGACCCCTCGAACGACTGGTGGTCGCTGCCGCCGGAGAACCGCAGGCTCAGCCCCTCGAAGCCGAGCCCGGCCAGGCTCGCCAGCTCTGGATCCAGCACCTTCCGCACCGCCTCCCGGCCCATCAGCGCGAACCCCTTCACCCGCCCCGTTCCGGTGTCGTGGACCAGGGACACCGACGTCTTCGGCATCTCGGCCTTGTGCTTCTCGACGTACTGCCGGGAGCCGTGCAGCCCCTGCTCCTCGCCGGTGTAGAGCACGAACCGGATCGTCCGCTTCGGCCGCACGCCCTGCCGCGTCAGCTCGCCCAGGATGCGGGCGCACTCCAGGATCACGCAACTGCCGGTGCCGTTGTCGGTCGTCCCCTGGCCCAGATCCCAGGAGTCCAGGTGCGCGCCGATGACCACGAACTCGTCGGGCTTCTCGCTCCCCTTGATCTCGCCGACCGTGTTGTAACAGGTGACCGGACCGGGGATGAACTTGTTGGCCACGTCCAGTTCGACCTTCACCTCGCGGTTCGGGTCGGTCGCCAGCCGCCAGAGCATCCCGTAGTGCTCGTAGGCGCAGACCAGCCGGGCGACGCCCTCCTGCTGCTCGCCGCGGTCCCGGCCGCGCCACGAACCGGAGACGGCGATCAGCCCGTGCGGCTTGCTCGACTGCGTCAGAATGGCGGCCGCCCCCTCGGCAGTGGCAAATTCGGTCGCAGTGCTCATGAACCCGAACCCGCCGCCGAAGCCGCCCGGTCGGCGGCCGGCCGGCGGCTGGTCCTTTTTCGGCTCGTCCTTCTTCGCCTCCGCCGCCTTGGCGGCCGCGGGGACCGGCTGCGGCGCCGGCACGTCCTTCTTCAACTCCTCCGGCGGGGCGGCCTTCTTCGGCTCCTCCTTCGGCGCCTCCTTCTTCGGGGCGAACCCCTGCCGGCCGCCGGCGCTCTTGTCGAGCGGTTGGTTCGGTCGCATTCCGAAGTAGGTCAGGTCGGAGATCGGCTGCATCTCGCCAGGCGGGGTGACGAGCACCACCGCGTTCTTTAGCTTGCCCTTGTACTTCTCCAGGTCGGCCTTGGTCCGCCCTTGCAGCGCCACCACCGGGCCGGTCACTTTCCCCTTGGTGCCCGGCGTCCACCCGGACGAGGCGACCGCGATCGTCCGCCCGTTGGCCGGCTCGATCAGCTTCATGGTCGCGTGGCCGCGCTCCCACCCGACCGGGATCTCCCACGGCTCCAGTCGCACGTTCTCCAGCCCGTACTCCTTCATCTTCTCGGCGGTCCAGTGGCTGGCCTTGTCCAGGTTCTTCGACCCGGTCAGCCGCGGGCCGATCACATCGGACAGGTACTGGAGGTTCTTCATCAGCTCGGACTTCGACTTCACGTCTGCGATGATCTTCTGGTCAAGCTCGACCGCGGCCGACGTCGCCTCTGCGTCGCGTGGCGCCGGGGCGGCCTCGGACACCGACCGGGCGGCCGGCGCCTGGGCCAGGACGACGCTGCCCACGACGAACGGCAGGCACAACATCACGGACCGGACGGCCCGTACATAACGTGCGGACATCGAACGGCACTCCGGGGGGAATGTGGCGGAAGTGGAGAGTTATCAGACTTGAGGGGCATTGTGCGGGCGCCAGTTCAAAGTTCAAAGTTCAAAGTTAAAAATGAAGAACCCCGGACCGCACAGTGCCGGGG
>DATLIF010000608.1:0-9522 GCA_035539575.1 Fimbriiglobus sp.
GGTGGGGTGGTGCGGGGACGTCCGGCGCGGGGGCCGCGTCGGCGGAAGGGGCAAGGTCTGGTTCGTTCACTTTGTCACGCCCTCACGCCCTCACCCCCCTCACGCTTCACGCCGCGTTCGCTCGCACGGCCGGGGCGCCGCCGACCGCCTTGAGCTTGCCGCGCAGGTGCTCCAGCGCCTTCTCCACCACCGGGTCCTTGTACGGCTTCTCCGGGGCGGTCTCCGGTGTGGCGCCGGGCTTCTTGAGGGTGTCCACCTGACGCCAGTGCTTGAGGAACGCCAGCCGCTGATCGTCGGTGATCTTCACCGCCAGCCCCGCGTCCGGGCGGACGCCCCAGTCGTCGGCCTCCTTGGCGTCCGGCCAGCGGTGGATGGTCTTGCCGGCCGGGGTCAGCCACGTCTCGCTGGTCAGCTTCACCGCGGCCTTGCCCCCGGACAGGTTGAACACCTTCTGGACGCTCCCCTTGCCGTAACTCCGCTCGCCGACCACCTCCGCCCGCTTGTGGTCCTGGAGTGCCGCGGCCACGATCTCCGAGGCACTGGCGCTGCCGTGGTTGACCAGCACCACCAACGGCCTGGACCCGAGGACGGTGTCGCCGGGCTTGGCCGACCAGCTCCGGCCGCCGCCGTTGCGGTCCTTGGTGCTGACGATCACCCCGCCGTCGAGGAACAGGTCGGCCACCGCGACCGCCTGGTTCAGGAGCCCACCGCCGTTGTCGCGCAAGTCGAGGATCAGCGCCTTCGCCCCCGCGGCCTCGGCCTGCTCGACAGCCGCCCGCAGCTCCTTGTCCGATTTCTCGTTGAACGACAGGAGCCGGATCATCGCGACCTTGTTCTCCTTGTCGAGCATGTACTCCCACTTCGTCGGGTCGGCCGGGTCGCGGGCCACCCCCATGACCGGGTGCAGTTCGATCACCGCGCGGGTCAGGGCCACGTCCTCGGGCTTGTTGGACCCCTCGTGCAGGACGGTCAGCGTCACCCGGGTGCCCGGCGCCCCCTTGATGAGCTTGCGGGCGTCGGCGATGGTCATGTTCTCGGTGGACTTGCCGTCCACCTTCAGGATCAGGTCGTCGGACTGGATGCCGGCGTTGTAGGCGGGGGTGCCGGGCATCGGCGTCTCGACCTTCAGGTACGGCACCTTCGCGTCCAGGGCCAGCAGGATGCCGACGCCGCCGAACTCCCCTTCGGACTGCGTCTCGAAGGCGGTCAGCTCCTCCTCGTTGAAGTACTCCGAGTACGGGTCGAGCCGACCCAGCCCGCCGTTGATCATGTCCTCGACCAGCTTCTTCTTGTCGGCATCGGACAACTCGCGGACGTAGTTCCGGTCCACCTCGGCCAGCACGTCCACGACGGTGCGGACGAGCTGGTAGTCCTTGTCCGGCGGTGGGGCGCTGGCGGTCACCGCCAGGCCCAGCGCGACCGCCGCGGGCACCACCAGAAGCCAGACCAGGTTCCACCGGGACATGCCGACCCCCGTTTGGGTATGACGTGATATGACCCGCACCGCCGGCACAGATTATCAGTTCGGGCCGGGGGCCAGTTTTCGGGATTATACCGTTCGCGGGCATTGGGCGGGAGCCGAGAACGAGACGACACCCGGGGTTGTAATTATTCCCTCAACCCGTTTTGACCGCCCGTCTTTCCCCCCTTAGCCTTCTCACGTGGAGCCACCTGGGGAGGGGGAACCCGGATGTATAGCCTGATCCTGATGACGGCGATGAGCGGCGCCCCGGAGGCGCCCCAGTTCAACGGGTTCTTCCGCAACATGTTCAACGGCTGCCAAGGGGAGTCGTGCTACGGCTGCTACGGCTCGGGGGTCAGCCGCAGTGCCGGGTGCTACGGCAGTTGCCACGGGTTCGGTAGCCGGCTGCGGGCGTTCTTCAACGGCGGGTCCTGCTACGGCTCCGGCACCAGCCGCAGCGCCGGGTGCTACGGCTCCGGGTACTCCTGCCACGGGGCCGGTTACGCCTGCTTCGGGTCGTCGTACAGTTGCGGCGGCGGGTACGTCCTGCCGGCGGCCCCGGACGGGTTCGGCGCGCCGCCGCCGGCCGCCGACGGGCTCGCCCCGTACGCCCCGCCGGCCGCGGCGGTCCCCGGCAGCGCCTACCTGCCAGGCGGTTCCGGCCCGGGCTGCTGCGGCGACGGGTACACGCTGGGCACTCCGGCCCGGGTGGCGGACCCGTACATCTCGCCGATCGCCCCGGACACATATTCGACCACCCCGCCGGCCCCGATGCCGGCTGCCCCGCCGGCGTCGGTCCCTGAGGACCGCAACGCGCGGCGCGTGGCGCTGGCCTCGCCGGCGAGCGACGACAAGAGCCGCGGCACCGTGGTCGTCAAGCTGCCGACCGATGCGAAGCTCTACGCCGAGGGCCGACCGCTGACGCAGTCCTCCGGTGAGCGCACGTTCGTCACCCCGCCGCTGCCGGGCGGGCGGGACTACACCTACTCGTTCCGGGCCGAGTACGTCCGGGACGGGGAGACGATCAGCCAGACGAAGCGGGTGGCGGTGCGGCCGGGCCAGTCGGCGACGGTCGAGTTCGCCGACCTCACCCTGGCGAAGACCGCGAAGCCGAACCCACTACCGCTGACCCGGCCGACCTCGGTGAAGGCCGAGCCGGTGAGCAAGCCACACAACCCGTTCGTCGGCGGTCCGGCCCCGGCCCCGGCGACGCCGAGCCCGACCGAGCGGGCGCGGATCACGGTCAAGCTGCCGCCGGGCGCGACGCTCTACGTGGACGGCAAGAAGAACGACCGCACCGAAGCGGTCCGCGAGTTCAGCACGCCGGTGCTCAAGCCGGGCCAGGAGTACGCGTACCTGATGAAGGCCGAAGTGACCCGCGACGGCCGGCCGGAGTCGCAACTGACCAAGGTCACGTTCCGGGCCGGCGAGATCGTCACCGTGGACTTCACCGCGGCGCCGGGGCGGTAGTGATCAGTCATCAGTCATCAGTGATCAGTCATCAGTAGCCAGAGCAAGTTAGAAAGCCCTAAGTCGGACGGCTCCAAACGTTGTGTGCAGCCTGGGTCATTTCTTGCTACTGATCACTGATGACTGATCACTGATCACTGCTAATCCACGATCTTGACCGCGACTTTCCGCTGCCCGGCCATCCACGGCTGGGCCGGCATCTCCTTGAGCCAGTCGCTCAGACTCGGGATGAACCCCAGGTCTTCGAGGACGTGCTGCTCGGCCACGTCGCGGACGTGGACCTCGCGGCCGTCGGAGTTGGTCAGCGTCCGCCCGAAGATGTCCTCGATCAGGTAGATGCCGAACGCCGAGTGGAACACGCACCGGTGCGTCACCTCGGCGTGAGCCATCTTCGTGCTGTCGATCCGTTCATGAATCGGGAGGTAATCCTCAACCGTTCCACCCCACCGCTTCACTGAGGACCGCGCATGGACGAGGGCCTTAGCCATTGTGATTCTCATCGTCGTAGGTGGACCGAAACGCGATGTACACGTCCAGCTTTCGGCTCAGGGCGACCGAGGCGCCATCGTAGATCAGGGATGCAACGCGGGCCGCAGAACGACCGGTAATCAGGTATCGGAACACGCTCTTGTGTGGCCGGACGGAAGCCGCGGTCCGGGTCGAAGTCCGGCAAAACTCTCGAAACGCTTCTACCACCGCCCGGTCGCCCACCAGGCCGAGATAGAAACCGGAGAGAGGGCGGCCGGGTGACCGCGGTCGGTATCCGAGGTAGCCATCCCCGTCGATCACTCCCCTCCAGTAATGGCGAAGCAGCGCCTGGGGTATCCCAGTCGCCGGCTCGGTTTTTCCGGTCTTGTTCCTCACCACGCCGAGTGGCTCCAAATCCCGCAGCAATTGAGGGCTCGCCACCCCGAATACGGCGAATCGCCCCCCGGCATAGGAGTTCCGTGCCTGACGGTACACCTTCACCGGGTTCACGGCCTTGAGGGCTTGGCGTAGTTTCTCGAGATGGTATCCGTCATCTGCCTTCACCGATACGTTGACTCGGTTCTGGGCGATGAAGCCGTCTGCGAGTAAGAAGCCGGCCCAATAAGCCTTCTCTTCGGTGTCGATGATGCGGAAATACTCGTGATCGCAGACGCCGGCTCGACGCGGCCGGGCCTGACCCCGCCGGCAGACAACCTTGTGAACACACCGCGGTGAGCAGCCATGACGTCGCGCGACCTGACTCAGCGATAGGCCCGCCGAGTAGTCGTTCGCGATGGCGTCGTGGTTGAACCGTCTCGGGGCACCTGTTCTGGGCATGCGGCCTTTCCCACAACCCGTTGGTAACATCGGTCGCCACAGGTTCTTGGTCCCTACCTCAGGTCCACGACGGCATGCTCGTTACGAGTCGAACTCCTAACTCCCGCTTGGCCACAGCATTAGCCCTCCAGGGTCGTCTCGGTCACCCGGTAGAACGACACGGACTTGAGCTGGTCCCACACCGCCGCCCGCTGTTGCGGCGTCATCTCGGCGGCGTGAGCGACCCACCACTTGCGGAGCTGCTCGCCGTGGTTGTAGTCCGGGCCGGTGAACTTCAGCGAGGTCAGCCCGATGGCCTTGAGCTTCGCGGCCAGGTCCTTCGGCAGCGCGTACCCGGCGAACAGCGCCGGGCACAGGTCGCGGCGGGCCTCGGCCTCCAGCTCCTTCCGGCACGCCTGGGCCGCCTTCTTATCGGCGAACGCGCGCACTGGGACATGGCTCGGCCCCCCCTCATCGTCTCCGCTGCTGACGCCATAGTGCACCTTCCCGCCGTAGTCCGAAACCGTACACGCGGCCCGCTCGACGAGGTACACCGTCGTGCCCTTGCGGGATGACTTCGCCATTACTCGACGCCCTCCAGTTCGACCTCGATCACCTCGAAGAACGGCACCTCGTCCGGGGCGAAGGTGAAGATCTCGTCCCCCTCCTCATCTTCCTGGTCGGCGAGGGCCGGCTTCGGGTCGGGGCCGAACGGGTCCTGGCCGGGTAGCAGCCGGCCCTCCAGTTCGAACTGGTTCGCCCCTGCTGGCTCGTAGCCGACGTTGCCGATCGTGCCGGCCCATTGCTCTCGCTCCTCGGCGTTGCGCCGCGCGACCTCGGCCTCGGCCCGCGCCCGGGTCCGGTAGAGCGTCTGCACCTGCCCGCCCTCGGCGCCGGGGTAGAACCACTCGTCGTTATAGCCCCAGACGACCTGCACCACGGCGTACGCCACCGGCCGCCGCGGACGCTCGCTGACCCGGAAGAACCGCACCCGGTCCAGCGGCTCCCAGGCCGCGGCACGCTGGTCAGCGGTCCAGCGGGGGGACTGTTTCTCCCACCACTTCACCCAGTCGCGCTTGCCGGATTTCTTTTCGGCGGCGGGCGGGTCGATGCCGTGGTCCAGCAGCCAGTCGCCCAGGACGGGCTCGGGCATGCTCGTCTGGTCGGTCGGCGGGGCGAGGGTGCCGGCGAACGGGTTGACCGCGGCGCGGGCCTTGGCCTCCTCGACGCGGCGGAACGCCTCGGCCTCGGCGGCGGTGTCGAACGACGCGACGCGGGTCTGGCCGGGGTAGCGGTAGAACGTGTCGCCGCGGCCACGGCGCCAGTTCAGCCGCTCGACGACGAAGTGCGTACCGGACGCGGACTTCGATTTGGGCATTCGATTCTCCTCCGGGTTGTGCGGCGAGATATTACCCGACGGCCGGGCCAGGAGAAATGTTCGTCGGGGCCGAGTGGCTGTTTCATGATTCCCCTGAGCGGGGGGCGTAAGCCCCCTGAGGTTGTCACGTTCAGGGGGCTTACGCCCCCCGCTCAGGGGAATCATGAAACCGATCAGGTCAGTCTCGCAACTCGATCGCACGGACCTGGTAGAACCGGAGCTGGTCGAGCAGATCCCAGACGGCCTCGCGCTGGGCGGCCGATAGTCCGTCGGCGGTCGCGGCCCACCAGTCTTCCCAGAGGTGAACGGCCGGCACGCCGCGAACCCCCTCGTCGGGGTACGGCTCGACGCGCCACCGCTCCCGCATGTGCCAGTCGCCCGCCGGAAGGTCCAGCCCGGCGTCCCCCAGGACCGACCGGAAGCCGAACTCGGGCACACTGCTCAGTTCGTCCGGGTGCCCGAACCGGAACGGGTTGAGGTACATGCGGGTCACGTAGTCCAGCTCCCAGGCGTACGCCTCCGCCTCCTGCCGCGAAAGAAACGCCATCACCGGCACGCCGTCGATCCGCTCGCGGTCGAATTGAGTGATCCAGTGGACGGTGCCTTCCGCAACGTGCCAGCTCCAGCTCAGCCGCTGAACGAGGTAGACGGACCAGCCGGCCTTCACGGCCCCCAGGTCGCCGGCGACCGGCACGGCCGCCGCCTCCGTGAACCGCGCGGAGTCACCCACCTCTACGTTTCCGGCCCGGTGCTCGAAGAACGGGTCGTGGCCAGCCTGGGCCCGGGCCCCGACCAGGACGAATGAAAACCGGTAGCGCTCTTCGTCCACCCGCAAACTGGACCGGATTCCCTCTCCGACCTGTCTGCAGTCAACCTCCGCGGCTGCCGCCGATCGGAACGCCCGCAGCGGGTCTCCGCCCTCGTACGGGGCCGACCAGTCGTCGTACCGCCGTTCCCAGTGGACGTTCAGAACGGCATGCACCTGCCCCGGCGGTCGCTCGGCGGCGTCATAGAACCGCAGCTTGTCGAACCCGGCCCAGGCGTGCGCCCGCTCCTCGGCGGTCATCGTCCCCGCGGCCGCGTCCCACCACGCCCGCCACTGGTCGAACGGCGCGCCCGCCGGCGGCTCCAGCCCGCCGTCCATCAGCCAGTCGGCCAGCACCGGGCCGGGCAGGCTGGACATCTCGACGAACGACCCGACACACGCGAACGGGTTCACGACAGTGCGGACCTCCTGCTCGCGCCGCCGGCGGTCGGCGTCGGCGGTCTCCGCGGCGTCGAACGCGGCGACCTCGGTCCACCCCGGCAGCCGGACGTACCGGCCCGCGACCGGCGACTTCCAGTTCAGCCGACGGACGATGTAGCGCGATACAGAGGACATGGGACAGCCTCCCACCACCAACACGGCGAGCGGGGGACGTCAGTCCCCCGAGGGGCGAGCGAACTGCCAGGCGCTCCCACTCGGGGGACTGACGTCCCCCGCTCGCCTTACCGCTTCTCGTTCCAGTCTACCGACGAGTACCGCTCCGCCGCGATCCGCTCGCGTGAGACCAACTCGTCGGCGGCCCACTCACCGGGCACAACATCCCAGCCGGTGTCCCTGGCGAACTGAGCCGTCACCAGCTTCGCCGTTTGCTCAGAGGTGAGTCGCACGCCGGTCAACTCGAACAGGCCCGGCAGCCGCGGGGCGAACTCGCTCCGCGCCAGCAGGATGCCGCCGTGCTGGAGCAGTGCGCCCTTCTGCTTGCGCTGGGCGCTGCCGACCACCTTCGCCGGATTCACCCCGGTCTTTGGGAGGGCGAGGCTCCTGCCGAGCCTGGGAGCGCCAAGAGGCTCGGCAGGAGCCTCGCCCTCCCAAGAACCGGCCAGCAGGTCGCCCGGCGTCTGGTGCAGGAAGCACAACACCTGCCCAAGCTTCGCCTCCTGCCCGCACAGCACGGACCGCGTCGCGGCGCCCTCCTTCGCCAGCGCCGCCGTCACGATGTGGTGGAACCGACATGCCCACGGCTCGCCGGCGTGCCACGCCTTCCCCGGCGGCAACGCCAGCCCGTATGTCACTTCATGATGGTGGACCAGCGCCGCGCCGCCGGTCGCCCGCCGCACCCACGGCAGCTTCGCCAGCATTGGGTCGGCGAGCCGGTCCGCGGCCGGTTGGAAGTACCCCAGGCTCAGCGTCGGCTCCGACCAGCCGTAGAAGCGCAACGACGCCATCCCGTCGGCCGAGGCGGTGTGCAGCAGGGCCTCGTCGGCGGCCATGTTCAGCGGGCCGGACAGCGTCTCGAACGGCAGCAATCGGACCGTAGGCATATCCCGATTGTACGCGGCGTTCCTCGTTGCACCGCGTCCGCCTGCCGCCTACACTGAGCCGCACCTGCCTTGCCGTACCCTCTTCCGTCCTCCACGAAGGAGCCTTCCTGTCATGGCAAGCCGTCTGAACCGCCGTCGGTTCCTCCAGGCCGGGACCGCGGCCGGCCTCGGATACCTCTTCACCGGGCCGGCGTTCTCCGTCGCCCGCGCCTTCGGCGCCAACGACCGGCTCCGCGTCGCCGGCATCGGCGTCGGCGGCAAGGGGTCCAGCGACATCGACCACGCCGGCGACCTGATGGACGTCGTCGCCCTGTGCGACATCGACGAGAGGTTCCTCGCCCCGAAGGCCAAGAAGTGGCCCAAGGCGAAGGTCGTCTACGACTACCGCAAGCTGTTCGACGGGGCGGCCGCCAAGGAGTTCGACGCGGTCACGGTCAGCACGCCGGACCACAACCACGCGCTGGCCACCGCGCTGGCCATCCGGCAGGGCAAGCACGCCTACACCCAGAAGCCGCTCACCCGGACGGTGTTTGAGGCGCACCTGCTGCGGGAGCTGGCCGCGAAGCACAAGGTCTGCACCCAGATGGGCAACCAGGGGACGGCCGAGAACGGCCTGCGTCGGGCGGTCGAACTGGTGCAGTCCGGCGTCCTCGGGTCGGTCACCGAGGCCCACGTCTGGACCAACCGCCCGATCTGGCCGCAGGCCCCGATGGTCACCTCGCGGCCGAAGGAGGCGGCGGTCCCGAAGCACATCCACTGGGAGGAGTTCATCGGCCCGGTCCCGATGCGGCCCTACGCCGAGTACGACAAGTCGGTGCCGAGCCGGTACGGCAACAAGCTCGGGGCGTACCACGACTTCCACTGGCGCGGCTGGTGGGACTTCGGCACCGGGGCGATCGGCGACATGGCCTGCCACACCGCCAACATGGCGTTCATGGCCCTGAAACTCGGCCACCCGACGCACGTGTCCGCCGAGGCCGGTGACGTCAACCCGGAGACGTGCGTCAGTTGGGCGCACGTGACCATGAAGTTCCCGGCCCGCGGCGACATGCCGCCGCTCACCCTGCACTGGTATGAGGGGAAGAAGGACGGCAAGAAGGTTCTGCCGTCGGACGAACTGGTCGCCCGGTCGCTGAAGATCGCCGGCCGCAACCGGCTGGTGGACAGCGGTTCGATCCTGGTCGGCGAGAAGGGGGTCGCGTACTCGCCCAACGACTACGGCGGCGAGGTGTTCTTCGAGACCGGCGAGAAGGCGAACGGGTCCACGAAGCCGGAGAAGCTGCCGGTCAACGGCGGCGGGGACTCCGGTCACAAGAAGGAGTGGGTGGACGCGATCAAGGCCGGCAAACCGCAGACGGCGCTGGCGAACTTCGACTACGCCAGCTACCTGACCGCCGCGTTCCTGCTCGGCAACGTCGCCATCCGCACCGGCAAACCGTTCACGTTCGACGGCGAGACGCTGACCGCGAAGGATAACCCCGACGCCGCCCGGTACATCAAGGAGGAGTACCGCAAGGGCTGGGACCTGCTGTAACCGCTCCGCGGTAAGCACCAAATCCCAAATCCCAAATCCCAAACAAGACCCTCTTGTTTGGGATTTGGGATTTGGGATTTGGTGCTT
>DATLIF010000609.1:0-7848 GCA_035539575.1 Fimbriiglobus sp.
CTACACATCTGGCGCCGCTCCGCGGCTCAGAACGAGGGGCTGCGGCGGTCGCGATCCATCGGGGAGCCCAAGCGAGACACGGCACGGTATCGGTCATTGGGTTCGCTTGGGATTTGGTGCTTGGGATTTGGGATTTACGCGTGGCGGCGTCGTCGGTCGCGGATGCGGAAGAACCGCAGCAGCGCGTCGAAGTGGTCGCCCTCGGTGCCGACGTCGATCAGGTCCACCTGCGACGCACGGGCCAGCGCCGTGAAGGCGTCGCGGCGGGACCGTGCGTTCGCCGCGAACCGCTCGCGGAACCACCGGCTGCCCGCGTCGATGAGCACCTGTTCGCCGGTCTCCGCGTCCTCCAGTTGCACCAGCCCGGCGGCCGGCCAGTCGTGCTCGCGCGGGTCGGCAGTGCGGACGGCGATCAGGTCGTGCTGCCGGGCCGCCCGGCGGAACGGGTCGGCGTAGCCGTCGTCCAGGAAGTCGCTGAACAGGAAGGCGATCGCCCGCCGGCGGTGGACCTTGTTCAGATAGTCCAGTGCCGCGGCCAGGTCGGTCTTCTTGCCGCGCGGCTCGAAGAACAGCACGTCGCGCAGCACCCGCAGGGCGTGCCGCGGTCCCTTGCCGGGTGGAACGTATCGTTCGACGACGTCGGTGAACCCGAGCAGCCCGACGCGGTCGTTGTGCGCGACCGCCGCGAACGCCAGCACCGCCGCAAGCTCCGCCGCCGCCGCCCGCTTGGCCACCACATTGGTCCCGAATCGCTGGCTGGCGGACAGGTCAATCGCGAGCAGCACGGTCAGCTCGCGGTCCTCGGCGTACCGCTTGACGAACGGGTGGCCCATCCGGGCGGTGACGTTCCAGTCGATGCTGCGGACGTCGTCGCCGGGCTGGTAGTCGCGGACCTCCTCGAACGACAGCCCGGCCCCCTTGAACGCGGAGCGGTACTCGCCTCCGAGGAGCGTCTGGACCGCCCGCCGGGAGCGGAGCTGGAGCCGGCGGACCTGCCGGGTGACTTCGGCCGGGAGCATAACGGGACCGCTGGTTGGTCGTGGGGCTACCGTGAGCTATGTTACCGGGAACACCGGCAGCCCGCCCAGCAACCCCGAGGACCGTCCGTGAGCCGCGCCGCTCTCATAACTGCCCTCCTGGCTGCCGCCTCCGGCCTCGCCGGCGAGCCGATCCCGGCCCCCCGGGTGGTCCCCGACCGGGAGTTCCGCGGGGTCTGGGTCGCCACCGTCGCCAACATCGACTGGCCGTCGCGCAAGGGTCTCTCCGCCGACGAGCAGAAGCGCGAGCTGGTCGCCATGTTCGACCGCTTCAAGGAATTGAACTTCAACGCGGTCGTCCTCCAGGTCCGGCCGATGTGCGACGCGCTCTACAAGAGCGACCTGGAGCCGTGGAGCGAGTTCCTGACCGGCGAGCAGGGCAAGGACCCGGGCTACGACCCGCTGGCGTTCGCCGTCGCCGAGGCGCACAAGCGCGGGCTGGAACTGCACGCCTGGTTCAACCCGTACCGCGCCTGGAACCCGTCGGCCCGGTCGAAGCCGGCCGCCAGCCACCTGGTCAAGGCCCGGCCGGACCTGGCCAAGCCCTACGGCAAACACCACTGGCTCAACCCGACGAACCCCGAGGTGCAGAAGCACTCGCTGGCGGTCGTGCTGGACGTGGTGAAGCGCTACGACATCGATGGCGTCCACATGGACGACTACTTCTACCCGTACCCGGAGCGCAACGACGCCGGGGCCGAGATCCCGTTCCCGGACGACGACACCTGGGACGCTTACCGGGACGCCGGCGGCGAGCTGTCGCGCGACGACTGGCGGCGGCAGGCGGTCAACGAGTTCGTCCGCCGGCAGTACGCGGAGGTCAAGAAGCTCAAGCCGCACGTCAAGGTCGGCATCAGCCCGTTCGGGATCTGGCGGCCGGGTCACCCGGAGGGGATTGCGGGGTTCGACCAGTATTCGAAGCTCTACGCCGACGCGAAGCTGTGGCTGAACGAGGGGTGGGTGGACTACTACACGCCGCAACTGTACTGGCCGATCGGTCAGGAGAAGCAGAGCTTCCCGAAGCTGCTGGAGTGGTGGGCGAAGGAGAACACCCACGGCCGGCACCTGTGGCCGGGGCTGGCGACGTACCGGGCGGCGTCCGACGCGAAGGGCTGGACGGCGGACGAGATCGCCGACCAGATCCGCATCACCCGCGAGGGCGCGGCACCGGGCGCGATCCACTTCAGCGCCCGGTCCGTCCTCCGCAACTCCAACGGCATCGCGGACGTGATCCAGCGGGCGTACGCCCGGCCGGCGAAGGTGCCCGAGTCGCCGTGGCTGGAGAAGAAAGCGAGCGGGGAGCGTTAGCCCCCCGAGGACTTGTGCGGTCGGATACCATTCGCAATCCCTCGGGGGGCTAACGCCCCCCGCTCGCTTGGCCGATCTTCTTCCGCGCCTCCTGCGCCGCCGACCGCACCACCTTGTGCGGGTCAGCCTCCAGCTTCCGCAGCGCCGGCAACGCGGGTTTCGCGTCCGGTCCGATCGCCCCCAGCGCCAGCGCCGCCTGACGGCGGACCGTCCACTCCGGGTCGGTCAGCACCTCGATCAGCGCCGGCACCGCCACCTTCGCCCCCGGGCCGACCGCCCCGAGCGCCAGCGCCGCGTTCTGCCGCACCAGCGGCGTGGAACCCTTCAACTTCGCGATCAACTCCGGCACCGCCTCCGCCGCGGCCGGGCCGTGCCGGCTCAGCCCGAACGCCCCGCGGGCCTGCACCTCCGGGTCCGAGTCGGCCAGCATCGCCCGCAACTCGCCGACCGGCTTGCCCTCGTCCCGCAGCGGCACCGAACTCCCCGACCCGCAGCCCAGCGCCACGAGCGCCGCCAGCCCCAGCCAACGCCGCGACCCGTGTCCCGTTGCGTCGGGTGGGGTACAATCAGGGGCCGCGATCATCTCTGCCGGAGGAACCGCCATGTCTCGTCCGCGGTCGGGGTTCACGCTCGTCGAGTTGTTGGTGGTGATCGCCATCATCGCGATCCTCATCGGGCTGCTGCTGCCGGGCGTGCAAAAGGTCCGGGGTGCCGCCGCCCGCGTCGTCTGTGCGAACAACCTCAAGCAGATCGGGCTGGCGCTGCACAACTACCACGACACGGCCGGGCGGTTCCCCGGCGGCGTCGTGGTAACTGGGAACGTCGGCCTGCTCGACGACGGCCACGCCACCGGGTTGACGTACCTCTTGCCGCACCTGGAGCAGGGCAACCTGCGGAACCTGTACGACATCGACCTGCCCTGGCACGACCCGGCCAACGCCGAGGCGGTCGGGACGCGGGTGAAGGTGTTCTACTGCCCGGCCAACCGCGCGGACGGCGGCCTCGACCTGGTGCCGATCGCGGCGCAGTGGAACTTCCCGCTGCCGCCGTTCGCGGCCGGGGCGGACTACGCCTTCTGCAAGGGGGCCAACGCCGGGCTGGGCCTGGACCCGGGCAGGATTCCCGCCGCCGCCCGCGGCCCGTTCGGCGTCGCCGTCCGCGACGGGGACCGGGTCGTCAAGGGGACGGTGACGCTCACCGAACTGTCCGACGGCACGACCAACACCATCGCGCTGGGCGACGCGGCCGGCGGCAACCCGCGGTTCCCGATCCGCGACCTGAACGACCCGACGCGGACGGCGGCCGACCCGTTCACCGGCCAGCCGGCGCTGCTGGAGCAGTCGTGGGGCGCGACCGGGTTCGCTGACCAGCACCACCCGTGGTACGCCGGCGTACTGGCGGTGACGGCGCAGTTCGGCCTTCCGCCGGACCCGCGCGACGAGCCGATGAACCGGTCGCCGGGGACGCCGACGGTCTACGGGTCGGACTCGTCGGGGTTCAACCAGGGCGGCCGTGACTTCGCCAGCGGGTTCCGCAGTCTGCACCCCGGCGGGTGCAACTTCCTGCTGTGCGACGGGTCGGTGCGGTTCCTGCGCGAGTCGATCGCCTCGGCGACGTACCGGGCGCTCTCCACCCACGCCGGCGGCGAAGTGGTCGGGGACTTCTGAGCGGAGTAGGAGCCGGCGAACGGCCGGCGTGAGCCGGCTGGTGGCGCCTGTCCCACCAGCCGACTCACGCCGGCCGTTCGCCATAATGGCCCTCTGTGACTCTGTGGTTCGTTTCTACTAAATTGAAGGGATTACCCGAGCCGAGGTTCCCGCGATGCCGTTCGAGAAGGTCGAGACGCAGAACGTCGATTTCCCCGCCCTGGAGCGGGACACCCTCCGGTTCTGGGACGAGCGCGGCATCTTCGACCAACTCCGCCGCAAGAACGCCGGCAAGCCGAAGTGGAGCTTCCTCGACGGCCCGATCACCGCGAACAACCCGATGGGCGTCCACCACGCCTGGGGGCGGACGTACAAGGACGCCTACAACCGCTACTTCGCCATGACCGGCCACGAGCAGCGGTATCAGAACGGGTTCGACTGCCAGGGCCTCTGGGTCGAGGTCGAGGTCGAGAAGAAGCTGGGGCTCAAGACCAAGCGCGACATCGAGAACCTGGTCCCCGGCGACCGCGAGGCGTCCATCGCTCGCTTTGTGCAACTCTGTAAGGACCGGGTGGACGAGTTCGCCCGCGTCCAGACGAACCAGTCCATCCGCCTCGGTTTCTGGATGGACTGGGACCGCACCGACGACGACTGGGCGAAGACGCCGGACGAGCGGAAGTCGTACTTCACGATGTCCGAGGAGAACAACTACACGATCTGGGCGTTCCTGAAGAAGTGCCACGGCAAGGGCATGGTCTACCGCGGCTACGACTCGATGCCGTGGTGCGGCCGGTGCGGCGTCGGTATCTCCGAGCAGGAGATGAAGGAGGGCTATCGGCTGGTCGAGCACCGGGCGTGCTTCGTCAAGCTGCCGATCGTGGATCGCCCCGGCGAGAACCTGCTGGTGTGGACGACGACCCCCTGGACGCTGACCAGCAACGTCGGCGCGGCGATCAACCCGGAGTTGACGTACCTCCAGGTGAAGCTGAAGGGCGAGGTCTATTACGTCTCGAAGGGCGCGTTCAAGCTCAACCGCATGGAGTCCGGCGGCGGCGAGGAGGAGGAGGAAGGCGAGCCCGGAGCGTCAGCGACGGGAGGAAAGAAGTCCCGCAAGGACTGGCTCGACGGCGTGCCGCACCTGAAGTCCATCGAGCAACTGTTCAAGGAGAAGGCCGGCAAGGACGGCTTCGAGGTCGCCGGCGAGGTCAAGGGCGAGGAGTTGCTCGGCTGGCGTTACACCGGCCCGTTCGACGACCTGCCGGCGCAGCAACATCCTTACGGCTACCCTTCTGAGGTCGCCCGCGTCGTGGAGCAGCGCGGCTGGGCGCCGGCGGTGTCCGCGGCCGCGGCGCACCGGGTCGTCTCCGGCGAAAAGGAAGTGACCGAGACGGAGGGGACCGGCATCGTCCACACCGCGCCGGGCTGCGGGCAGATCGACTTCGAGTGGGGCAAGAAGAACGGCCTGCCGCCGGTCGCCCCGATCGACGAGTCCGGTGACTTCCACGCCGGGTTCGGTTCGCTCACCGGCAAGAACGCCGCCGACCCGGCCACCGCGGACGCGGTCTTCGAGGAGTTGAAGAAGAAGGACGTGCTTTTCGCCACCGAGCGCTACGTCCACCGCTACCCGCACTGCTGGCGCTGCAAGACGGAACTCTTGTATCGCCTCGTGGACGAGTGGTTCATCGACATGGGCCAGCAACCCGACCCCGCCAGGGGCATTCCGGCCGGCGGGTTCCGGGCCGAGATCATGAAGGTCGTCGATCAAGTCACCTTCCTGCCGGAGTCGATCAACGGCCGTGCCCGGGAGCAGGACTGGCTCCGCAACATGGGCAACTGGATGATCTCGAAGAAACGGTACTGGGGCCTCGCGCTGCCGATCTGGGTGGACGACGTGACCGGCGACTTCGAGGTGATCGGCTCCCGCGAGGAGTTGAAGGAGCGGGCCGTCGAGGGCTGGCAAGACTTCGACGGCCACACCCCGCACCGGCCCTACCTGGACAGGGTGAAGATCAGGAACCCGAAGACCGGGAACCTGATGTCCCGCATCCCGGACGTGGGCAACCCGTGGCTGGACGCCGGCATCGTGGCGTTCAGCACGATGAAGTACAACACCGACCGCAAGTACTGGGAAGCGTGGTATCCGGCGGACTTCATCACCGAGAGCTTCCCCGGCCAGTTCCGCAACTGGTTCTACGCGCTGCTGGCACTCAGCACGATGATGGCCGACGGGCGGCAGCCGTTCAAAACACTGCTCGGTCACGGTCTGGTGCGCGACCAGGACGGCAAGGAGATGCACAAGAGCGAGGGGAATGCGATCGAGTTCATCGCGGCCGCCGACGAGGGGTTCACGCTGGTCCAGCGGCTGAAAGCCAACGAGAAGCTCCAGCCGCCCGACGGCTCGCTCGGGGCCGCCGAGATCCAGGTCACGGACAAGGAGACCGGTAAGCCGGCGCGGGCGATGCAGGTCTGCTGGCCGCCGATCGGGGCGGACGTGATGCGCTGGCTGTACTGCCGGCAGAACCCGGCGGCGAACCTGAGCTTCGGCCCGATCCCGGCGCGGGAGGTCCGCGGCAAGTTCCACATCAAGCTGTGGAACTGCTACGGCTTCTTCGCCAACTACGCGCGGCTCGACGGTTTCGACCCGGCCGCACCGCAGGTGCCGGTGAGCGAGCGCGCCGACATCGACCGGTGGATTCTCTCCGACCTGCAAGGGCTGATCCGCACGGCCCGGGAGGCGTTCGAGGGCTACGACGTGATGCGCTTCTGCCTGGAAGCCGAGCAGTTCGTGGACGACCGCTTGTCGAACTGGTACGTCCGCCGCAACCGCGAGCGGTTCTGGAGCAAGAACGCCGAGTTGGACGCCGCCGGCCGCAAGGACAAGCTGGCCGGATACCAGACGCTTTACACGGTGCTGACGACGCTGGCGAAGTTGATCGCCCCGGTGGTGCCGTTCCTGGCCGAGGTGATGTGGCGCAACCTGCGGACGCAGTCCGACCCGGAGAGCGTCCACCTGTGCGACTATCCGATGGTGGATGAGTCGCTGGTGGACAGCAGCCTCTCTCAGGACATGGACGCGATACTGGACCTGGTGACACTCGGCGGGGCGGCCCGCAACGTGGCGAAGGCGAAGGTCCGGCAGCCGCTGGCGGAACTGCGGGTGGCCCCGATCACCGACGCGGTCCGGCGGGCGGTCGAGCGGTTCGCCGACCAACTCCGCGAGGAGTTGAACGTCAAGGCGGTGTCTCTGCACAACGGGTCCGACGGGGCGATGCTGCGGGCGACGGCGCGGCTGAACAAGAAGACGGCCGCGGCCAAGCTCGGGTCGAAGCTGAAGGAGGCGGAGGCGGCGCTCCTGGACGTGAACCCGGAGACGGTGGTCACGGCGCTGCGGTCGGCCGGGTCGTTCACCGTGGTCGGGGTCGAGTTAAACGCCGCCGACCTGCCGATCGAGCACCTCGCCCCCGAGGGCTGGGCCGGCGCAGTGGACCGGGTCGCTCAGGTGATGCTCGACGCCCGCATCACCCCGAAACTGAAAGCCGAGGGGCTGGCCCGCGACGTGATCCGGCTGGTGCAGGACGAGCGCAAGAAGGCCGGGCTGGACGTGGCCGACAAGATCGCCCTGTCCCTCAGCACCGAGTCCGACGCACTGACGCAGGCCATCGGAACCCACCAGACGACCATCGCCGCCGAGACGCAGGTGGTCGAGTGGCTGGACACCCCGCCGGCCGGGGACCACACCGCCGCCGTCAAGGTGGACGGCCAGCCGCTGACGATCTCGCTGCGGAAGGTTTAAAGCGGGATCAAACCAGTTTTGGCGAACGGCCGGCGTGAGCCGGCTGGTGATGCGTGCCCCCACC
>DATLIF010000610.1:0-8207 GCA_035539575.1 Fimbriiglobus sp.
GTGCCACCCGCTGCGGTTGTGATCCCGGCGAAGTAATCCCGCCCAGACTGGCGAACGGCCGGCGTGAGCCGGCTGGTGCCGCCTGACCCCACCAGCTGGCGTGAGCCAGCCATTCGCCAGGACGCCCTACTTCTTCGCCGCGATGCACCACAGGTGCTTGTAGGTGCGAATGAAAATCTCCCCGTCGGAGACGGCCAGCGACGCCCGGGTCATCTCCTTCAGCGGGTTGCGGGCGATCAACTCGAACTCCGGCTTCGCCGCACAGACCACTGTCTCCCCGGTCTGGCCGACGACGTAGAGCCGGCCGTCGGCGTGGACGACGCTCGACCAGACGCCACCCGCCACCCGCTCCTGCCAGACGGTCTTGCCGGTCTTCAGCTCGATGCACCGCAGCCCCGGCTCGTCCGTCGCGTAGACGTGGTCGCCGACCACCACCCCGGTCCCGATCCGCTGCGGGTTCTTCGTCACGCGCCAGAGCCGGTGTGAGTCGGTCACGTCGCCCTTGCCGCCAGTCTTCACCCCGATCGCCGAACCGCCATAGCCAGCCATCGCCACCACCACGTCCGGCGTCACCAGTGGAGAGGTGTACGTCAGACGGTCCTTGCCCGCGTCCTTCTCCAGCCCGCGACAGGTCCACAGCAACTCGCCGGTGTCCGGGTTGTACGACTTCACGGTCCCCGCCCAGCTCATCACCAGTTCCGTCCGGCCGCCGACCTCCGCGACGACTGGCGTACTCCACGAGCCGAAGAACTCCTCCGGCTTCGACCCCTTCTCCTCGACCTTCCACACGTCCTTGCCGGTGTTCCTGTCCAGGGCGATGAGGAACGTCCGCGGGCCGGGGCCGAAGTTCAGGATGACGAGGTTCTTGTAATGCACCGGCGAGGCGGCGTTGCCCCAGATGTGCTCGCACTTGCCCAGGTCGCGCCGCCACAGTTCCTTGCCGTCCAGGTCGTAGCAGAACACGCCGGCCGACCCGTGGGAGACGACGACCACCTTGCCGTCGGTCGCCGGGGACGCGGAGCAGAACGGGTTGGTCGGGTGGGTGCCCTCCAGTTCCTTGTAGGGGACCGCTGCCCGCCAAAGTTCTTTCCCGTCGGACCGGCTCAGGCACAGGAGCATTCGCGTCTCGGCCGAGGCCGGTCCGCCGTTGCCCCCTTTCGGCGGCCAGGTCGTCTTGTCGGTCGCCTGGGTGATGAACACCTTGTCTCCCCAGATCACCGGCGTCGAGTTCCCCTGGTCGGGCAGTGGCACCTTCCACTTCACGTTCTCTGTGGCGGACCACGTCACCGGCAGGTTCGTCTCGGCCGACGTGCCCTGCCCGGTGGGGCCGCGCCACGCCGGCCAGTTGTCGGCACGCGAGGAAGTGCTGAGTACTGAGTACTGGGTACTGAGTACGAGCAGGGTGATCAGGGAGCGGGAGTGGCGCATCGGAGGGGACTCCTTCTTGGCGAACGGCCGGCGTGAGCCGGCTGGTGATGCCCACCCCACCAGCCGGCTCACGCCGGCCGTTCGCCAGATGTCGGACCGCGGGTGATTATCGCCGCAGCCGTAGAATCCGGGTAGGAGGTTCCCCGCATGCTCCCGTTTCCGCCGGACGCCGACCCGCCGCTGGCCGGCGTCCGCGTCCTCGACGCCGCCCGGGTACTGGCCGGGCCGTTCTGCGGCCAGATCCTCGCCAACCTCGGCGCCGACGTCATCAAACTCGAGCGCCCAGGCCAGGGCGACGACACCCGCGGCTGGGGGCCGCCGTTCCTCGGGCAACTCTCCGCGTACTTCCTCTCCTGCAACCGCAACAAGCGGTCCGTCACCCTCGACGTGCAGCACCCCGACGGCAGCAAGGTCTTCCACGACCTGCTGACGAAGTGCGACGTGCTCATCGAGAACTTCCGCACTGACAGCGCCGAAAAGCTCGGGCTGACCCCCGACAAGCTGCTCAGCCGGCACCCGCGGCTCGTCGTCTGCTCGATCTCCGGGTTCGGCCGGACCGGGCCGCTGCGCGAGGCACCCGGCTACGACTTCGCCATCCAGGCGCTGAGCGGGCTGATGAGCATCACCGGCCCGGCCGACGGGCCGCCGTGCAAGGTCGGCGTTGCGGTCGCGGACGTGCTGACCGGGCTGTATGCGTCTACCGCGATCCTCGCCTGCCTGCACGCGCGGGCGAAGTCCGGCCACGGATACGCCATCGACCTGGCGCTGGCGGACTGCGCCCTCGCGTCGCAGGTGAACGTGGCGCAAGCCTACCTGACCGGCGACGAAGTCCCGGCCCGGCAGGGGAACGCGCATCTTCAGATCGTCCCATACCAGTTGTTCCAGACCGCCGACGGGTGGCTGGTGCTCAACGTCGGCAACGACGGCCAGTGGCGCGCGTTCTGCGACGCCGCCGGCGAGCCGGACCTCGGCACCGACGAGCGCTTCGCCACCAACCGCCAGCGCGTCGAGCGGCGAAGCGAACTGGTGCCGAAGGTCGAGGCACTGATGCGGACGCTCCCCACCGCCGAGTGGGCGCGGCGGCTGGCGGACGCGAACGTGCCGCACGCGGTGGTGTCGGACTACGCCGACGTGTTCGCGAACGAGCAGACCGCGGCGCGGGGCATGAAGCTGACCGTCCGCGATCCGTCGGGGCGACCGGTCGATCTGGTCGGCGACCCGGTCCACATCGCCGGGGCCGGCCGCCGCGAGCCGACCGCCCCGCCGGCCCTCGGCGCGGACACGGCCGGCGTCCTGGGTGAGTTGCTCGGCCTGAACGCGGCGGCGGTCGAGCGCCTGCGGGCACGAGGGGCCGTCTGACCGAACCCTTGCGGGCGACAAACGGCAAGGATAGTCTGAGCGTTAGACCGTTCAGCGAGTCCCGCCATGATGACCGCCCTCGAATCCGTCTTCGCCGACCTGAACCGGGTCGAGGAGGGCCGGCTGCCGCTGCCGCTGATCCTCGACTGGCTGGATGGGTCCGGCCTCACCGCCGAAGACCTGGCCAACTACCTGGTCTTCGGCCGGGATCGGTACGTCCGCAACCTGATCCACGCGGGGCCGACGTATCAGGCGCTGGCGCTGTGCTGGCGTAACGGCCAGCGCAGCCCGATCCATAACCACCGCGGGTCGAACTGCGGGGTCAAGGTGCTGCGCGGCGTCGCCACCGAGACGCTCTTCGACCGCGCGCCGAACGGGATGGTGGTGGCCCGCGGGTCGCACGACCTGCCGCCGGGCCACACCTGCGCGTCGGCGGACGACGACATGCACCAGATCTCGAACCTCCAGGCCGGCGGGGCCGACCTCATCACCCTGCACGTCTACTCGCCGCCGCTGTTGCGGATGGACATGTTCTCCCTGGACACCCCGGCCGTCGAGGACTGGCTCGACCCGGTCAACGAGCGGTTCGTCCAGGGCGGCGGCATCTGAGCCGCCCGGACGGATCACGCACTTTTGATGGACGGTCCTCCCGGCCGCTGTCTAACAGTAATGGGCGCCCATCGGGCGGACCGTTCAACGCACCTCGGGAGGACCTCGCGATGCTCCGCAACCGCAAGCTGTGGTCGGTGGCACTGGTGGCGCTGGGGGTGGCAATCGGATACTTCGCGGCCAGTACGGGCGCGCAGAAGGCGATCGGGCAACCGGGCGGCGCGGCCGCGACCACCGGCCCCAAGTACACGGTGGTCCAGACTGACATCCTGTCCGCCCTGGTGGTGGATAACTCGACTAACACTGTCTACTTCTACACGACCGAGCAGAACGCCGAGCCGGGCGCGGACCTGCACCTGCGCGGGTCGCTGGACCTGAACCAGGTCGGCCAGCCGACGCTCAAACCGAAGAAGATGGGCGGCGCCGGCGGCGCCGTCCCCAAGCCGTTGGACAAGTAACGGAGGACAGCCGATGCGACGCTTCGTGATCGCGGCAGCGGTCGCCGTAACCGCCCTGCTCGTCGCCGCCGACCGGGCGGCCGCCCAGTGGCCGTACGGGTACGGGTACTACAACCCGTGGACCGGCGGGTCGGCGTACCGCTCCGGGTACACCAACCCGTGGACCGGCGGCGGGGCCCGGTACGGCAGTGGGTACAACCCGTACACCGGGCGGATGTACCAGAACCAGAGCTTCTACAACCCGTGGACCGGTACCCGCGGCCACGCGACGCAGATGTACAACCCGTGGACCAACCAGTACCGGTATCAGTGGAACGTCCGGCGCTGGTAACGCCGACGGCGGGTGAGCCCCCGCCGGCCGGCCAGTCTGAGGCGAGCGGCGGGCCACCGACCCGCCGCTCGCCTTGCCATTTCCCGCGTGTACAATCTCCGGCACGTTTCCACCCCTCCCCTGGAGTGCCCGCCGTGCCGACCAACGCGCCACTGAACCGCAAGCTCCGCATGGGCCTCGTCGGCGGCGGACAGGGGGCCTTCATCGGCCGCGTCCACGCCACCGCCGCGGTGCTGGATAACCGCGCCGCCCTCGTCGCCGGCGCGCTGTCCAGCGACCCCGCGAAGGCGAAGGCGTCCGCCCCGGACTACGACATCCCGCCCGACCGCGCGTACGGCTCGTACCAGGAGATGGCCACAGAAGAGGCGAAGCGGCAAGACAAGGTGGACTTCGTGTCCGTCGCCACCCCGAACCACACCCACTTCGAGATCGCGAAGACCTTCGCCGAGGCCGGGTTCAACGTCGTGTGCGACAAGCCACTGACCTTCGACCTGGCGCAGGCCGAGGAGTTACTCAAGGTCGTCGAGAAGTCCGGCGTCGTCTTCGCGGTGTCGCACAACTACACCGGCCACCCGCTCGTCCGCCAGGCGCGGGAGATGGTCCTCAACGGCGAACTCGGCGAGATCAACGCCATCCGCAGTTGCTACATCCAGGGCTGGCTGCGGACCCGGCTGGAAGCGTCCGACCAGAAGCAGGCCAAGTGGCGGACCGACCCGAAGCAGTCCGGGATCGCCGGCTGCTTCGGCGACATCGGCACCCACGCCTACAACCTCGGCCGGTACATCACCGGGCTATTGCCCGCGGAGATCTCCTGCCTGCTCAAAACGTTCGAGCCGGGCCGGCCGCTGGACGACTACGGCGTCGCCGCGATCCGCTACGAGAACGGCGCGCTGGGCACCGTGACCGCCAGCCAGATCAGCCACGGCCGCGAGAACGACGTCCTCATCGAGATCGACGGGACGAAGGCGTCCCTGGAGTGGCGCCAGGAGAACCCGAACCAGATGTTCGTCCGCAAGAACGGCGAACCGCACAAGATCTACACTCGCAACGGCGGCCCGTACCTGGGAGCGGCCGCGGCCGCCGCCAGCCGCATCCCGAGCGGGCACCCAGAGGGATACCTCGAAGCGTTCGCCAACATCTACACGGCCGCCTACGACGCGATGGCGAAGCGGGCCGTCGGCGAGACGTTCGAGACGGTCAACACCGTCTACCCGAACGTCTACGACGGGGTCGAGGGGATGCTGTTCATCACGAAGTGCGTCGAGTCGAGCCAGCAAAACGGCCACTGGCTGCCGTTCCGCCACCCGAAGGCGCGGAAGTAGCGACGAGCGAGAAAGAACAAAAGACCGGAGCCGCCGACGCCAGTCGGCGGGTATCGCGGCCGTCACCCGCCGACTGGCGTCGGCGGCTCGCGGCAATCGAAACCGGGACTATCGCGCGTTTCGGGTTGGTGTGGCGTCCCGACTCGGAGAGTCGGGTTACGTCGTAGCCCGACTCTCCGAGTCGGGACCACCCGCCGGACGCCACACGATCCCGAAGAGCGCTCTAAATGAACTCGAACGAGTCCTTGATCGTCTTCAACATCTCTTCAGGCGGGAAGTCTCCGGTCCCGCTGAGGTGCAGGATGATCACCCGCTTCCCGTTGGTCGTGACGTAGTAGACTTCCCGCCGGCCGGGCTTGCGAAGCTCGGCCTCGCGGGACTTCTTGAGGCTGTCCGCGACCTGTTTCCGGTGCTGGCGGATTTCCTCCGGTATCCGCGGGTCGTCGTCCGCCTCGGGACCGGTGTTCCCCATCCAGTCCTTCTTCTCCTTGACCTTGACCTCCAGCGCGGGCTTGCCGGCCAGGGTGATCGATGTCTTCTCGGCCGCCTCGTTCCACGGCGCCTCGATCCCGCCGCCGTGCTGCTTGAGGAGGCCGTAGAGCTGGTCCGGCGAGGTGCCTGGGTTGAAGTCGTTGCCGGCCTTCAGCGACCGCGCGAAGACCGTCCAGTTCCCGTCCGAACCCCCGTAAACGGACATCTCGTACCCCGGCGGCAGCGGCTTGTCGCGCCGCTGCTCGGCCTTCCGGATTTGCCCGGGGAGGAACACCGCGTACCCGCCATCGGAGTCGCGGACGGCCGTGTACCCAGGTGGGGCCGAACCGCTCACGAGCCCGCCGGCCCCGGGGAGCTTCTTGCCCAGTCCCGACCCGAACACCAGCAGCGCCACCACCCCGACCACCAGCAGCAGCCCGCCGCCGGCCGCCGCGAACACCCACACCGGCACGCCCTTCTTCGTCTCCGACTTCCGCCGCGGCCGGTAATCCTCGTCCTCCTCGGGCTCCTCCGCCGGCCGGGCCGAACGCTTGTGCGGCCGATCCTCGTCGATCGGCCGCTGCGAGACCCGCCGGGCGGGCGCCGGGTCGTCCACTACATCAAAGTCGCCGGCCGCCGGGACGGCGACGGCGGACTCGCACTGGAAGCACTTGATCGTCTTGCCGGCCAGGGTGTCCGCCAGGTTCAGCCGGGCGGAGCAGCCGGGGCAGGAGATGGATATGGGCATGACCCCCTCGGGAGAGAACGGATCGACGGGCGCCATTTCACCATCCGCCGGGCCGTCCGTCGAGGGGGAACGTCGCTACGTCAGGCCGGCCGCCTCCGCGAACCGGGTGGCGAACCCCAGCCAGATCAGGAACGCCACCCCGGCCACCGCCGCCAGCTTGACCCCGTGCCAGCCGTCATACCCGTCCAGCAGCGGGTGGAACACCACCTGCGGCCACTTCGGGAACGCCCACATCGCCACCCCAACGACGGTCCACCACAGCGCCAGCGCGCCAACCGCGGCAAATATCCCGGCCACTGGCTCGGACCAGTCGCGTGGGCCGGGGATCGCCGCCATCATCCGCCGGGCCTGCTCCACCCGCTCGGGTGGGTGCTTAAAGCCGCCCCGAACGCCACGTTCATGCAACTCGGTATCCCGGGCGACACGCTCGTAGGATTCCACGAACTCACTGGCAGGAGCGGCAGCGGCCAACGGCCAGAGCATCACCGCCAAAAACAGCGGCACGCTGACCACCAGCACCCCCGGATACACCAGCCACCGCCGCGCCCCGAGCGTCGTCCCCTTCTCCTTCGCCAGCTCGGTCGCCGCGCGGCCCATGACATAACTGGCCAGCAGGAACAGCACGCCGATCCCGACGATCGCGGTTAGCACGCCGAGGCAGAACAGCCCGAACGCCAGGTACGCCAGCCGCCAGTCCTCCGGCCCGCGCCACAGGGTCGAGAGCACCCCGCGCGTCCGTGTGCGGAACCACCGTCCCAGCGCCGTCAGGTCGCCGACGACCACGTCCTTGGCCGACCGGCCGGCGGCGGCGGTGGCCCAGTTCTCTGGCGGGCCGAGCCGCACCAGCACCGCCTCCATCTCGGTGAGCGTCACCGGTCGGATGGCCGTGTGAAACTCCGTCTCGACGTGTTCTCGGAGGTCGGCCTCGATCTCGTCGGGGCTGACCTCTGGGTCCCGGGCGACGGCGGCGCGAACCTGCCGGAGGTACTCCTCCAGCCGGGCCTCGGCCTCGGGGGTGAAGGCGGTCATTGCAGGTGCTCCGGTCATGGCAGTTGCTCCGCGGCGACGTGGTCGATCCCGTCACGTACTTCGGCCCAGACGGCCAGCATCTTGGCCAGCATCTGACGGCCGCGGGGGGTGAGCTGGTAGTACTTGCGAGCCGGCCCCTCGGGGGACTCCTCCAGGCTCGTCTCGACCAGCCCCTCGCGCTTGAACCGCGACAGGATCGGGTAAACGGTCCCCTCGCCCATCACCAGCCCGCCGACCGCCCCGAGCCGCTTGACGATATCGTAGCCGTAGAGCCGTCGTCCCTTCAGGGCGCTGAGAACGCACAGTTCCAGCAGCCCCTTGCGGAGTTGGGTGGTCCAGTTCGCCAGCAGGTCCAGGTCCATGCCGACACTATAGTGTCACACAAGGTAGCTGTCAATAGCCTGATCCTGGTTCTGGCAGACATCTGGATTCCTGGTGGAAGTGGTGGATCG
>DATLIF010000611.1:0-13134 GCA_035539575.1 Fimbriiglobus sp.
GGGACTACTCGTCGCTATATGGCCCCTTGAAGAAGTAACTCTCGTCTTTCGGCTGGTATGCCACCCGCAGCGCCGGGTCAGTCATCGGCGCACCGCCCTCCGCCGCGGACCGCATGGCAAAGTCGTGCGCGATGCTGGTCAGCAGGGTCCGCTCGACCGGGTACGGTGACTTCCCGGTGGCGAAGAACTGCTCGATGTGGAACGTCAGCGGGTCGAAGAACCGTGCCCCTGGCGGCTGCGGCAGGACGAACCAGGTCGCGTGCGGCTTCGGATCGCCGGCCACCTTGACCGCCGCGGTGATGTCAGCCACGTAGCCCGGCAGGTGGAGCAGCGTTGCCCGAGTGCCGTCGAGGTACTCGACCAGGGTGGCCCTCGGCTCCTCGACGTGGTCCCGCGGGGTACCGTAGTCGCGGCTGCCGCTGCGCCGCAGGGCCGCCTCGGCCAGTTCCTTGCTCCAGTCGCCACGGTCCCACGCCTTCCAGACCTCATCCCCCTTGATCGCCCGGACCGACTTCAGTCCCGTCTCCCCGCCGCGGCGGCGCTCCAGCAGGCTCTGGAGTGTCTCCAGGGCGTGGATGCCGTAGATGTCGGGGTCCGCGTAGTAGCAGACGACCGCCTCCTCGATCCTCGCCCCGAAGTCTGGCTCCCACTCCGGCCGCCGCCACGTCACCGGCAGCGATGACCCGGCCATCAGCCCGAAGCCCATCTCCTTCGCAGTGTCGTACATCTTGCGGGCTTTCGCGTGGTCGTACGACAGGTGCTTGTCGCAGAAGACCGGGACCGACCGCTTGCTCGCCCGGAACACCTCGACGACCTGCTCGAAGAACTCGAGGCGCGGGTAGAGGATCTGGCCGTATTTGTTGCGTGGATAGTCGCCGTGCTCGACGATGAGCAGCACCCCGTCCACGTCGAGTGAGCCCTTGCCGCCCAGCGCCGCAGGGATGCTCTGGACCAACTCGACGTTCTTCTTCCGGGCCACCAGGCGAGAGAGATCCTGCATCTTGCCGCCGGCGTGGTACTGGTGGTTGTACATCCGCGCCACGTCGAACGCGGGCTGATGGTGCTTCCCCTTGACCGTGTAGCCGTACAGGAACCGGCCGGTGATGTGGTAGGAGTGCGACAGCTTGTAGTAGAGGCTGTTGATCGACGCCAGGCGCTTGCGCCCCGGTTGCTGGGTAGCAGGCAGGAGGCTGCCACCAGCGACCACGGCGGCGGACGTGAGGAATTCGCGGCGGTTCATGGGCAAGCCCCGGGTGGAGTGCCGGAGCTTACCCCGACGGGCGTGGGTGTGCAAGCGCCCGCGTCAGCGGTCGGAACCCATGAGCCGATCGTTGGGCGTGTACTCCCCCGGTTCGCTCCGGCTGGTGGGCTTCACCCCGCTGTCCCGCTCCGGCTGATGGATCGCCCCGCCACGGTCGGGGGCCAGGGGGATCGGCCCCTCAGCCGGGACTTCAGGGTCAGGGCCGGGCTCGGCCGAATAGCCCTTGGTGTGGGCGCCGCCGGGGTCGTTCACCCGGGCCGCCGCGTCTTCCAGGTCCGAGCGATCTCGATCGGGGGTCAGTTGCTTGGCCATCGGACGGTTCCTCCTGGAGCGTCACCGGACGTGGCAATAGCCGCAAATCCCGGGCCAGTGCCAGGAAGCATGATCGTTCCGTGGGGCTGGGCATGTGAAGCTAGTCGGCGAAGACGGTGGGGCGCTGCGGCTGGGACCCGTGGCGGGGCTGTAAGTCCTCCGCGAGCAACGCCGCGCCCATGTCGGCTGTGACGGGTAGTGGCTGATCGACATCCAGCATGACAAGCGTCGGGCCAAGCTCCTCGGGCTCGCTAGTGGCAGCCAGGAGCCGACTGCTGTACACGGTCACGGAGAGGAGTGCCAGACAGCCAGCGGCCATCACCGCAGCTCCGACACGGGGCCGACGAATCGCAACGAGTACGGCGGCCGCGACGAACACGACCACAGCTCCGATCTTGAACACGGCCAGACCGTTCCACCCGTACTGCTGGAGCCAGGCGTTGGCGACCGGGTTCGCCTCGTACACCGACCCTTCGCCCCCGTTAATCAGGGCGTAAGTCTGGATGAAATCGATCAGGCTGAGCAGGGCAAAGACCGAAAGCCCGACCAGCCAAACTCTCTTGGCGATCACGGGAGCCCCCCTTCTTCGACATACTCAGTAATACGCTCCCGGTTCGAGAGTATTACAACCTCCCGACCGACGCCGGACTGGTCCCAGACGGTGATCGAGAACGATTCCCAGCCGGGATATGTTGAGTCCAGGTCGGCACGAAGATTGACACGCCAGCCGGGGTCCGCCTCGTCCAACTCCGCACGAAGTCCGCGGAGGAACTCACTGGTACGAAACATCTTCCACCTCCCGCGGTCGAATACACTCACCAACATGGTTTGACGTTGCAACACGCGTGCCAACGTGGCGGGAGGGCTGGGCGAAAGAGATGGCGAAGATGTGACGGGAGCCGGAAGCGATGTGCTAACAACCAATTTGAATGGGCCTGCTCGGATTCGAACCGAGAACCAAGGGATTATGCATACCACTTCGACTTTCGCCGCCGGCGGGTGCCGTTCGTGGTCTGGACTGTGCCTTCACCGTGGGGTTGACCCGGTAGGTGCCTCCGTGTCCAGTCTCTACACCTTCCCCGGGGGGGGCTTGGCTCGGCGTTGGCGTGAGCGATGGTTCGCTGGTAGCGTTCGCCGACTTTACGGAGGTACAACGCCCGGGTTTCCCCGGACGCGACCCGATTGAGTCCCCTGCTCTGACCGTTGAGCTACAGGCCCGACATTCAGATTGTTTCTAGCAACCTGTTGTTCCCTTCACAAGGCGGTTGGCCAGGTGTGAGGCCCGCCCGCTGGTTGTAGCAGGCCATAATTCACTCTGCTCTGACCGTTGAGCTACAGGCCCGTAACAAAGCTCGCCGCGGACAGTATACGTGATCGTTCCGGCGGTGGAAAACCGACCACCTACAGGCTATGGATGGGAAGTCCGCGGTCGGAAGCGGGCGAGCCTACCCCCGGTGCGCCATGCCAACGATTTCCAGCCGCGAACGAGCCACGTCATCTGGGTCGCTGCTGGCCGCCTACCGTGCGGTCCGTGCCGCGGCTGAAAAGCTCTGCGAGCCGCTGGAGCCCGAGGACTATCAATTGCAGCCGGTGCCCGAGGCCAGCCCGGCCAAGTGGCACCTCGCCCACACGAGTTGGTTCTTCGAGACGTTCGTACTCGCACCGCACCTGCCCGGATACCAACCGTTCCACCCCGCCTATGCTTACCTGTTCAACTCCTACTACGAGGCGGTCGGCAGCCGTCACCCGCGGCCGGAGCGCGGGATGCTGTCGCGGCCGACGGTGGGCGAGGTCTACCGGTATCGGGCGCACGTTGACCGCGCGATGAGCCAGTACCTGGCCGGCCAGGAAGGGGACCTTGCCGGGGACATGGCCGCGGTCGTCGAACTTGGTCTCCATCACGAACAGCAGCATCAGGAATTAATCCTCACGGACCTGAAGCTGGCGCTCTCCCGCAACCCTCTAAACCCTGTGTACCATCCGTCGCCTGCCGAGCCCGAACCGACCGATCCCGGCCCGGCGGATTGGGTCCGGTTCCCCGGCGGGCTGGTCGAGATCGGCCACGATGGTGTCGGGTTCGCGTTCGACAACGAGGGGCCGCGGCACAAGGTCTACCTACGGCCGTTCGCTCTCGCATCGCGGCCGGTGACGGTCGGCGAGTACCGGGCGTTCCTGACCGACGGTGGCTACGTCCGGCCGGAACTCTGGCTGTCCGACGGGTGGGCGGCGCGGAAGTCGCATGACTGGTTCACCCCGCTCTACTGGCAGCGGGATGGCGACCGTTGGGGTGAGTTCACCCTGGGCGGGCTGCACGATCTGTTGGACGGCGAGCCGGTCTGTCACGTCAGCTTCTACGAAGCAGACGCGTTCGCCCGGTGGGCCGGGGAGCGGCTGCCGACGGAGGCCGAGTGGGAGGTCGCGACCGCCGGCCTGGACCCGACCGCGGGGAACTTCGCCGACGACGGGGCATTCCACCCGCGCGCGGTTTCGAGTGACGGCGGTCTGTCGCAGATGTTCGGCGACTGCTGGGAGTGGACGGCGAGCCCGTATGCGGCGTACCCCGGCTACCGGCCGGCGGCCGGGGCACTGGGCGAATACAACGGAAAGTTCATGTGCAACCAACTGGTCCTGCGGGGCGGGTCGTGCGCCAGCCCCCGTGGGCACCTGCGAGCCACCTACCGCAACTTCTTCCCCCCGGAGGCGCGATGGCAGTTCAGCGGAATCCGGCTCGCCCGGGACCTGTAGCCAACCGCCCGGACGCGGCCCAGTTCCTCGCGGACGCGCTTGCGGGTCTGCGGCACTCGCAGAAGGTACTGCCGTGCAAGTACCTCTATGATGCGGCCGGGTCGGCCCTCTTCGACGCCATCTGCGAGACGCCGGAGTACTACCCCACCCGGACCGAACTGGCGATCATGCGCGCCCACGCCGACGAAATGGGCGCCCGCCTCGGCCCCGGCTGCCAGGTGGTTGAGTACGGCAGCGGCAGCGGGGTCAAGACCCGGTTGCTGCTCCGCCACCTGCCGCGGCCGGCGGCGTATGTCCCGGTGGACATCTCCGTGGACCACCTGCATCGGTCCGCGAAGGAACTGGCGGCCCGGTTCCCGGAGGTCGAGGTCCAGCCGGTCGCAGCCGACTTCACACGCCCGTTCGAGGTGCCCGACCCGGCAGTGGCGACCCGGCGGCGGGTGGTCTACTTCCCCGGCTCGACGATCGGCAACTTCGGGCCGGCCGAGGCGCTGACCCTGCTGACAGGCATCGCCGGGCTCTCTGGGCCGGGCGGCGCACTCTTGATCGGCGTGGACCTGAAGAAGGAACCGGAGATCCTCAACGCGGCCTACAACGACGCGGCCGGGGTGACGGCCGCGTTCAACCGCAACCTGCTCGCCCGGATGAACCGGGAGTTGGGGGCCGACTTCGACCTGTCAGCGTTTCGACACCGGGCGTTCTACAACGAGGCCGCCGGACGGGTCGAGATGCACCTGGACAGCACCCGCGACCAGATCGTGCGGTTGGGTGGGCAGGCGATCCGCTTCGCGGCAGGCGAGTCGATCCACACCGAGAACTCGTACAAGTACGCGCCGAACGAGTTCGAACAACTGGCGTCCCGTGCCGGATTACGACTTGTGACCTTCTGGACCGACCCACGCCGGTTGTTCAGCGTGCAACTCTACGAAGTGTCAGATTCGAACTGCGGCCCGGCCGTAACTTCGGACTGATTCAGGGCGGGCCATTCAGGCCCGCCTGTCAGTTTACCTAAATTACCAAAAAGATGGCGGATCCTGGGCATTGACTCGTCTACCGTAGGGTGCATACCAACAGGTCATCTCCCCCGGTCGCCGTCCCCTCCGGCCCGGGCATTATTGACACTGGTTAACTGGACGTGCCTCGCCCAATACGCCTGATGACCCTGAGTCCGGGTCACTTCCACGCCGCATTGGTCCACAAGCAGATGGTCCCCGGGGTCCATCCGCGGGTCCACGTCTACGCCCCACTTGACGGGGACCTGCTGGCGCACCTGACGCGGATTGCCGGGTTCAACAGCCGGCCAGACACACCGACCGCGTGGGAACTCGACGTCCGGGCAGGAGGCGACTTCCTCTGTCGTTTCCTCCAGGAGCAGCCCGGAAACACGGTGGTCATCGCCGGGCGGAACCGACCGAAGATCGACCTGATCCTCGCCGCCCTCTCGAACGGTCTGCACGTCCTGGCCGACAAGCCGTGGGTGATCGACGCGGCCGACCTCCCGAAGCTGGAGGAGGCGCTGCAGCAGGCCGACCTGCGCGACCTGGTCGCGTGGGACATGATGACTGAGCGGCACGAGGTGACGACCGCCCTCCAGCGCGAACTGCTGCGCGACCCAGACGTGTTCGGGGTGCCGCTGGCGGGCACGCCGGACGAGCCGGGGCTGGTGCTGGAGAGCGTCCACTACCTGAAGAAGACGGTCGCCGGCACGCCGCTGATCCGGCCGGCGTGGTGGTTCGACACGGTCGAGGCCGGGCCGGCTCTCGCCGACGTCGGTACCCACCTCGCCGACCTCGCGCTGTGGCTTCTGTTCCCGGACCGGGCAGTCGATCACAACCGCGGGGCGGAGGTGCTGGATGCGTCCGCCTGGCCGACGCCGCTAGACCGGCAAGAGTTCGCAGCCGTCACCGGGTTGCCCGACTTCCCGCCGGGACTGCCGAACGTATCCGGCGACCGCCTGTTGTACGCCGGCAACGGCACCGCGATGGTGCGGCTCCGCGGCGTCCACGTCCGGCTGACGGCGCTCTGGGACTACGAGGCGCAGCCTGGCTGCGGGGACACGCACGAGGCGGTGGCCCGCGGGACTGTCAGTCGGGTCGAGGTCCGGCCGGACGGCGGGCAGCCCGAACTATCGGTCGTGGCCGCCGACCCGGGCCGGCACGCGGAGGTGATGGCCGCTGTCGAGCGGCGGTGTAACGAGTGGCAGGGGATGTTCCCCGGGGTGGCGGCCCGCGACCTCGGGGACCGCGTTCGGGTCGAGGTGCCGGACCACCTGCGGGTCGGGCACGAGGCCCACTTCGCGGCGATGGTCGGCGAGTTCGCCCGCCACTTTCGGAACCCCCGCCAGGTGCCGGCCTGCGAGGGGGTGAACCTGCTGACCAAGTACTTCCTCACCACCCGCGCGATCGAGATCGCGCGGGTAAAGCAGGTGAGGCCGTGACGGGAGACGCCGGGTCGCCCGTTGGGCGGCCGCCGTCCCCGCGTCACCACCGGTAGCTCATCTGCAGGTAGTACAGCCCCGAGTCCACCCCGCGGCCGGGGCCGGCCGTCCGCTTCAGGAAGTCCCCGCCCCACAGGTACGAGTACCCGGTGAGCAGGTCGGCGTGCTTCGTCAGGTGGAAGTTCACGACCACGTCCAGCTCCTGCCCCAGGTCGTTGCCGGCGGCGCCGGTCGGGTCGCGGCGGTACGCCTGCCCGGCGACGCCGTACAGCGCGTCCCGGCTCGACGCCAGCCAGAACCGGTGGTACTGGAGCCACACCGTCGTCCACTTGTTCGGGTACAGGTACAGGTGGAAGTTCAGGTCATGGATGTTCTGCCGGCCGACCAGGTCGGCCCACCCCATGTAGTAGTGGCCGAACGGGAAGAGCTGGTTGAACGTGTGGACCGTCCCGCCGGTCGGGTCGTCGTCCCCGCTGGCGTAGTCGTAGTACGCCCACGCGGTCGGGGTGAGCGGGGCGTCCTTCCAGTGGTAGCCCAGCCCGGCCGTCGCCATCCCGGCGACCACGTCCTCGCGGGCCTGGGTGCCGAGCTGCATCGCCCCCTCGAAGTCCCACAGGAGCTTGCCGTCCTGGTCGCCGACATACCGGCCGCCGAACGTGTGCCGGGTGAACGGCGAGCGCACAATCCCCTGCTGCGTGACGTTGTTCGTGTTGTCCAGCATCAGGTAGTAGGCGTCAATCGCCTGCCCCTTCTTCGGCCGGTAGGTCGTCCACGCGCCGGCGAAGTTCTGGTTGTTGTCCACCGAGTCCAGGTCGCCCGGGTTGGGGATCACCGGCTGGACCCAGAACACGTCCACATCGAACTTCTCGCCGGCGCGGAACGCCTTGACTCCCTGGAATGTCCGCCGGGTGTTCAGCCACTCCGGCGGCGAGATCAGCCGCTGCGAGCCGTACAGCAGTTCCTGCCGGCCGGCACGGACGTAGACCGGCTTGCCGCCCAACTCCGCCGCCTTCACGTCGATGAACAGGTTCAGGAAGTCGGCCCGGTTCACGTCGGTGGTCTGCGGTGCCAGGTCCTGCCAGTTGGAGTACGCCCCGAGGAACTCCGCGTAGAGCCGGAAGGCGTCCCGATACCACAGGTCGCCGTACGCTCGAACCCGGTTCAGGTTGTAGATGTTGTTGGTCTCGGTCAGTCGGCTGTTGTACTCGTTCATGTACCGGTTCCACACCGCACCGCCGGTACTGAAGAGCCAGTTGTCGCCGAGCCGGACCCGCTTGAGCGGGTCGAAGAAGTCCGTCTCGGTGTTCTTCGGGTCGTCGAGGTAACGGAAGTCCGCGTCGAAAAACGACGGCTGCATCAGGCCGAACCGCGGGTACGGATACTTCGGCGGCCCCTCCCGCCAGGTGCCGGTCAGCGCGTCGGCGAGCGAGTAGTACCCCGGCCCGGCCGGCGGGATGGAGAAGAACCCGGCTCGCGGGTGCGGCCGGACCGGCGGAACGTTCCGCAGCACGTCCTCGCAAGCGCCGCAGTCCTGGCTGGCGGTCGGGGCGGGAGGGCAGGCTGCCGGTGGCGTGGCCGGCGGAACCTGCGCGGGCAGGGTGGCTGGCGGGCCACCCTTGCCAAACGCCACGACCGCGGGCGGGTCCGCCGAAGTCGGCTCCTGACCAGCCGCCGCGCCCACCAGCC
The DNA here is from genome assembly GCA_035539575.1 of Fimbriiglobus sp. GTDB lineage: Bacteria > Planctomycetota > Planctomycetia > Gemmatales > Gemmataceae > DASSAT01. The sequence goes on from DATLIF010000611.1 coordinate 8,442, forward strand.
CAAGCATGCCGCAAGCGGCACCCGCCAGCCGTCTGCGGGTGGAACGGAATCGAGGGACCATCTTTGCCACTCCTGGCATGCGAACCCGGCGGGTCGTCCTGACCCGTCACCTCCTCTTTTTCGGTGTTGCGGGGTGTAGACTACCGGCCCTTGTCGCACTTCAACCCGGCCCGATTCTCCAACCGGGCGTCAGGCGCGTTACAACTTTCCAGCCCCGGTGCGGCGGGAAAACTGCGGCGATGGAGGAGGGGTGGGGCAGGATTACAACGGATTCCGTTTATTCCTCTCGGCGTCGGCTTGGCCCGCGGCCGGAGCGTGATCTAAAGTTGCCGCAACAGTCCTCCCCTCACGCCTGCGGACCGCGGTCCGGCGGGCGTCCGCGCGCCGGTCCCGCAACCGGTAGGTAATCCGATGGCTTCGCCCTCATCGACCGACTTACTCCGTCAGGCCCTCGCCGCCGCCCGGTCCAACGACCGCGCGCGGACGCATGATCTTCTCCAGGAAGTCACCCGGATCGACCCGCGTAACGAGGCGGCCTGGCAGTGGCTGGCCGCGCTGGCCGACACCCCGGCGGAGGCGGTGGCCGCGCTGGAGCGGGTGGTGGTCATCAACCCGAACAACGACAAGGCCAAGGCGACCCTGCGCAAGACCCGGCTGGAAGCCGGCGTAGCGGCGGCCCGGGCCAAGGACATCCCGACCGCCCGGAGACTGTTGCGGGCGGCGGTCGCCGACGACCCAAAGGCCGAGTTGGGGTGGTTCTGGCTCGCGGCCGTGTGCGACTCGCCGTCAGAAGCCATCTCCCATCTCCAGCGGGTACTCGCGCTGAACCCGAACAACGCGGCCGCCCGCAAGGGTATCGAGTACTACCAGGCGAAGCTGCAACGAGCCGGGGCGGCGACCCCCGTCAGCACCTCCGGGATCATCCGCGCCGCCGACAGCGTGCGGCCGACGGGTTCGTCGGGCACCCTGACGCGGTCCGGGACCGGGTCGAGCGGCGGGTTCATGGTCCCGGCCGGCCCGCCGCGCACGATCCTGGTAGTGGACGAGAGTCGCACCACTCGCAAGCTGATCGCCCTGGCCGCCGCCGGCGACGGGTTCAAGGTGACGGAAGCCGCCGACGCCGCCGACGCGGCCAGCAGCATGCTGGAGGGCGGGCCGCCCGACCTGGTCCTGGTGGACGCCGCCCTGCCGGGGACGGACGGGTTCGAGCTGTGCAAGTTGATTCGCACCAACCCCGCGACACGGCACGTCCCGGTCGTCCTCATGGCCGCCCGGGACGGGGTGAGGGACAAGGTCCGCGGCGCGGTGGTCGGGTTCACCGCCACGGTGGCCAAGCCGATCGACCCCGAGGAACTGATGCAGACCATCCGGTCCTGCCTGGCGGCCGAGCCGATCCCGACCGCCTGACCAACGTGGAGACTGGCATGACCGAAATCGAGCCACAGACGACGTCCGACGAGACGGACCGCACGCCGCCGCCGCCGTACTTCGACATCCGGCCCTGGCAGTCGGCCCTGGCCGGCCTGCTCGCACGGCTGGAGCACCACCGCGCCGGGATGATCGGCCGGCGACTGGCGGCCGACGCCGGCTTACTCCTTGACCGGGCCGAGGCGATGGTGGTCGCGGTCGAAGACCTGGCCCGGGGGACGACCTTTCCGGCGAAACTGACCCCGGCCGTGGGCGAGGCGGTGGCCCGGGCCGGGATGTTCGTCAGCGCGGCCCAGGAGGTTCGGGAAGAACTCAAGCAGGGGCTGGTCCGGTCCGTACTGACGGCCCTGAGTCGGGCCGCCGTCCCCAGCGCTGCCCCCGCGGTTCGGAACTGCCTGGAGTCCGCCGGCGAGGCACTCAACGGTTACTTCACATTGTTCACCGAGAAGTACCCGTCATCGCTGGCCGCCCGCGGCTGGGTGGACGCGGCGAGCGGGTTCGTGGCCGACTACAGGCAACTCGTGCGCGACCTGCCGGAATAGCCGGCGGTCGGATGACGGCTACTTGACGCGCCGCAGGACGATAAGCACATTGTTCCCGGGCTTCTTCTTCTTCACCACGTGGGCGACCTCCGCAATCATCCGGTCGCCGCTGATGATCCCGTTCGCGCGTACAGCCGTGAAGTCGCCGCGCGTGCTCTTGGTTAGCGCGAACTCGACACCCAGCCCGCTGGTCTGCCCTTCGATGTCGTACCCCCAGTTCCCGGCGACACCGGGGTTGTCCTCGACATGCCCCCTGAACGACCCTCCGTTGCCCACTTTCCCCACGTGCAGGTGATACGGGATCGTCGAACCGTTCGGACGGTGTAGCGTGCCGTGCCACCGGGAGTTGGCCTCCAGTTTGCTTCCCGGGAGCTGCCTTTCCAGGTCTGCCTTCAACTTCAGACCGGTTTGCTCCAGGTCCCTGTCTTTCGTCCTGATCCCCTCGCTGATGGCCTTGTTGACAGTCTTGATCAGCGGGACGAACGCCTTGTTCACTGCGTCGAAGTACTTGAACTCGATGGCGACGTATTCGTCGTCGGGAGGGAAACTGCCGGAGGCTTCGAACGTCTTCCGGGCCTCTTTCAGGGCTTCCACCTTGTCCGACCGGGCCGCAGGGGTCAGCCCAGACGCTTTGCCGACACTTCGGATCGCTGTGTCGAAGTCTGCAAGCACAGCCTTCCGGGCCTCATCCTTCCTGCGGGCGAACGTCTGGCTCGCCTCCTTGACATTCCGGATCAGGACCTCGTCCGCACGGGCATGGACGGCGGAAGAGAGGGCGAGAATGGCGGCCAGTGACGCGGTCAGCAGTGGGCGATGGGACACGGCAGAACCTCCGGGTGATGACCCTGTTGGCTCCTGAGGCATGAGGATCGATCGTTACAAGGTAACTTTCAGGTGATGATCGCGTCAAGGAACCACCTTCGCCGAAGGGTATCTGGCTGCCCGGGCGCCACGACAGGTGGTAATCGCGGGTACGTTTGGCTGTCTGCTAGTCGAACTCCTCGGCTCCGTCCGGCCAGCGGTCGCGCGGCTCGTAGCCGATCAGCTTCCGCGTCTGATCCAGGTCGTAGCGCAACTGGTGCGTGTGCCGGCTGGTCGCGTACACCAACGTGTAGCCCGGGAGCGAGTCCGCCTCGACCGCGGCAGCGAAGAACCGGCCGGCGTCACCGGGGCTGAGGTACACGTCCTGACCGAGCTTGTTACCGCGAAGCTCCTCGACCTGTCCCTGCCGCGGACACCAGCCGAGCCGGACCGCCAGCACCGCAATTCCGTGGTGCCGGGCGTAGACCTGCCCGATGGATTCCAGGAACACCTTCGTGCAGGCGTACAGATACCGCGGCCGCGGCACCACACCAACCGTGACCGGCACGTTCCCTTCCCGCAGGTGGCCGTCAATCACCTGACCCGTGCTGGCCAACACCACCCGCGGCACCTTTCGCTTGCGCGCCGCCTCCAGGACGTGGTACACGCCGACCACGTTGTTCGGGACCAGATCCGAAAGGAAGTTGTCCCCGTCGTCGGGCGGCTCGCCGCGCGGGAACCGGGCGTCGTCGGCGGTCGCGGCGAGGTGGATCAGGCAATCGACGCCGTCAACCGCCCGGCCGAGCAGTTCCGGGTCCTGGATCGAGCCGACAATCGTATTGCGGTCCGGCACCCGGTCGAACCCGATGACGTGGTGGCCGCGGGCGGTCAACTCGCGCACGACGGCGCGGCCGAGCCGCCCGGCCGACCCGGTGACGAGGACGCGCTTCGACTGACTCATGCCCGGCATGGTACGCCCGGCGGGCTATGAATCCAGTGCGGTCGGGAGTACAATCCCCCGCGGGTTCACGACCTGTGAGGGGCCACGATGGACCGCCGAGAGTTCCTGGCCGCGGCCGCCGCCGGCACCGCGACTGCCGCAACTATTGCCGCCGAGGACAAGCCCGCCATGCTCCCGGTGATCGACACGCACCAGCACCTCTGGGACCTCACCAAGCTCCGTCTCGGGTGGCTGACCTCGAAGGACAACCCGCTCGGGCAAAGCTTCACGCCGAAGGAATACGCCGAGGCGACCCAGGGCCTCAACGTCGTCAAATCGGTGTACATGGAGGTGGACGTCGTCCCCGAGCAACAGCAGCAGGAAGCGGACTACGTCGTCGCGCTGTGCGAGTCCGGCAAGACGCCGATGGTCGCCGCGGTCATCTCCGGTCGGCCGAACAGCGACGGCTTCGCGAAGTACATCACGCCGTACAAGGGTAGCAAGTACGTCAAGGGCATCCGTCAGGTGCTGCACGTCGAGAGTACGCCGGCGGGGTACTGTCTCGACCCGAAGTTCGTGAAGGGGATTCAACTACTCGGCGAACTGGGGTTGAGCTTCGACCTGTGCGTCCGCCCGGCCGAACTACCGGACATGGCGAAACTCGTCGATCAGTGCCCCGGCACCCAGTTCATTCTGGATCACTGCGGCAACCCACGCGGCGACTTCACGAAGGACCAGTGGGAGAAGTGGCGCAAGGACATGGCCGCGATGGGCACCCGCAAGAACGTCGTTTGCAAGGTGTCCGGGTTCCTGGCGAACGGGTGGGAGAAGGGGAAGTGGACGCCGGAGGACATCGCCCCGGCGGTGAACGGCACCATCGACGCCTTCGGCTGGGACCGCGTCATGTTCGGCGGGGACTGGCCGGTGGTGCTGGCGGCCGGGTCGTACAAGGACTGGCTGACCGGCCTGCAGACCGTGGTGA
>DATLIF010000612.1:0-3945 GCA_035539575.1 Fimbriiglobus sp.
CGGTGTGGGTCCGCGCGCCTGTTCGGGCTCCGGGGGTGCCGGGGACGGTGGGGTGATCCTCGCTCCGGGTCGGGCTCGTGGCCCGAGGGGCACACGGTCTACCCCACCTGTTCCCTTCGGTGTACGAAACATACAAGGGGCAGCAGATGCCCCGGAGTTCTGTCGCTCCTCCAGGGCTTGATCCCTCTCTCTCATCTGACCAGGGGCTTGCGCCCCTGGCTACGCATCTGACGCCGCTCCGCGGCTCAAATGACGGTCAGTCCGCGACCGACACCGGCGTTTCCCCCCGTCTCAACCAGAAGTGCCGGGCGGGCAGATCGAAGCTCATCCAGCCCCCGGGCGTTTCCAGCGTCTCCTCCTGCCAGACCCTGCCGTCGAGGGCCACCCTCACCCCCAGATCGCCGCGCCCCGCCTTGCCGATCCGGGCGACCTGGATGTCCCGCCCCCGGATCACGACCGTACACGGGATCGGACAGGAGGTCGTCCCCGACTCCCCGTCCACTGTGTACCTGCAAACCCCTTCCATCCCCGGCGGGCCGGTGAACTCGATCTCGACGGTCGTGACCGGCCCTCTCCACAGTAGGTACACGCCAGCGGGCAACCCAACTAGGCCAAGCCCGAGAAAGAGATACCGCCACCGGCCCATGACAAGCCCGCCCAGCGGTCACATCAGATGATCCGCACGTCGTGCCACACGTTCATCGAGCACAGCCGCACGTACAGGTCCGCGAACATCACCGAGAACAGGCTCATCCACGCCCACAGTGGGTGCCGGCGGTTCAGCGCGCTGCACCCCTTGTAGAGCGTGTCGCACGTCGGCGACGCCGAAATGCAGTCCATCCGGCCGCCGACCAGGTGCCGCAGCGAGTGGCAGCCGAACGTGTACCCGGCCAGCAGGATCACATTCGCCGTCAGCACCAGCGACCCGACGCCGACGCCGAACCCGTCCTCGAACAGGTACGCGGTCAGCGCGTCGTACGCCAGCAGGAAGATGAACAGCACCGCGATGTACAGGAAGTACCGGTGGATGTTCTGAATCCGCAGCGGCCAGTTGCTCTCGCCGATGTACCCCTTGCGCGGCTCGCCGACGGCGCAGCTCGGCGGGTCGGCCCAGAACGCCTTGTAGTACGCGCCGCGGTAGTAGTAGCAGGTGACGCGGAACCCGCCCGGCGCCCAAAGGATCAGGATCGCCGGCGAGAAGAACGGCAGCCAGTCCGGCGGCTCGCCAAACCAGGCGTGCGGTGAGTGCCCCCACAGCTCCGGCGAATAGAACGGCGACAGGTACGGGCCGTGCGTGTAGTGCTCGCCCTGGAGCGCCGCCCAGGTGGCGTACACGACGAACGCCGACAGTCCGAGGAAGACCAGCAGTGGCTTGAGCCACCACCGGTCGCGGCGCGACGTCTCACCGAAGGAGCGACTGCGGACGGGGAGAGAGATTCCCGCCATGCGACCGGCCCCGGGTTGTGGGTCACGGGTCGGAACGAGGTTTGCCTACGATAAGTGCGGGTCCGCGCCGACGCAAGGGGGTAATGGTCCATAGTCCATAGTCCTTGGTCCATAGCTGGAGAACTATGGACCAAGGACTATGGACTATGGACCAAGGTCGTCACACCTTCACCCCGACCGCCTGCAATGCGGCGGCGACGCGGTCCGCGGTCAGCGGCTCGTTGGGGTCCTTCATCAACTCGGCGACGGCGTCGGCCAGCCGCGATTCGTTCGTCCGCAGGATGGCGGTGAACAGGTCGTCGGTCGGCGTGCGGGTGCGGTCGGCCACCCGGCCGACCACTGCCAGCGTCGTCTTGACCACCGCCCGCACGTCGTCGTGGGTCACGGCATCGCCCCTCTGATCTTGTCGGGTGGGCCCCTACGTCTTCAGCAGCCGCCGCGCCTCGTCCATCCCCGGCGCCGGCTGGCCGTAAGCGCTGGCGGTGACGCGGGCCAGCGCCACCAGTTGCCGCCACCGGAAGGCCGGCCGGGTCGCGGCGTACTCCTCGGTCGCGGTGCGGAAGAACTTCTCGGCGTGCAGCGCCCCGTCCTCGCTGACCGCGTACTTGCGGAACAGCGCGAACACGTCCTTGGCTGCCCCCGACTTCTCTGCGCCGACGCGCTGCGTGATCGCCGCCGCCCGCGACTGGTCCTTGTCGCGGACCGCCGCCTCCAACTCCCGCATCAGGGTGTCGGCCTGCAGCCCGCGCACCTGCTCCTGGTGCTCCGGCCGCGGATACGGCTCCCACTTCAGGAACTCCGGCCGCGCCCCGCGGTCCCGCGCCACCTGGTAGGCCGCCAGGACCAGGCTCGACGCCCGCGTCCGCTGGTCGCCGGCCTTCGCGATCGCCCGCCACGCCAGCACCGAGTCGCAGGCGTGGACCCCGACCGAGTCGCCGTGAATGCTCCCGGTCGGCTTGTTCGGCGACGCCCACTGCTTTGGGCGGCCCTCGTCCCGCAGGACCAGTTGGTTGGCGGCCAGCGAGATCGCCTCGCCGACCGCGGTCGGGTCGATCCCCTCGGCCAGTGCAGCCGCCACCGCCTCCGCCGCCTGCGCCGGACTTCCGCGGTAGACCGCGTCGGCCAACTCGGACACCCGCGCGTCGTCCGCCGGCCGCGTCCCGGGCGACCGGCTCAGCAGCCCGTGCCGCTCCAGTAGCCGCGGCAGCACGTCGCGGACCTCCTGGTGGTACTTGACCTGGTTGGGGTGCTTCTCGCTGTTAGCGCAGTAGTGGACCGACTGCCGCAGCAGCGTGTGGGCACGTTCGCTGCCGACGAAGTCGATCAGCTCGTAGGCCCGCGACACCAGGACGACCCGGTGGACCTCGGTGGCGTCGTCCACCAGCACCATGAGCCGGTCCAGGGCCGCGTCGGGCGTCCCGGACGCGCAGATGGTCGCGAACGTCCGCTCTGCGCCCGGCAGGTCGTTCTTGCGGACCTGGTCGCGCAGTTGCTCGCCGGTCGGCTTCTCCCGCGACTTCTCCACGGTCACGGGCTTGAGAGTGTCGGCGTGGTCCTTGCCCGCCTCCTTCAGCCGGGTGCTGTTGCGGTAGAGCACCTTCAGCACGGCCAGGGCGTTGCCGTCCTCGCCGGACATGTGATACGCCGGCGGCAGCGCCATCAGGGTGTGGAAGCCGACGTAGTCTTCGCCGCCGAATGCGCGGGCGTTGGCCAGCGCTGCCGCGGACACCAGCGTCTTGAGGTCGGTGCCGCCCTTGATCTTCTCGACGGCCGCGGCCAGGAACTTCTCCGGCGGCGTCTCCTGCATGAACCCGACGAGCGGCTCCAGGTCGCCGAAGGTGACGCGGCCGGGCTCGTCGGCGGCCCAGGCGGCGGACAGGCCCAGGTCGCGGGCGACGCCGACCCCGAGGCTGGCGAGGAACATCCCCTTGCCGACGTCGGCAAGCAGTTCGCGCCGTGTGCGCTTGGACATGTGCGGTCCTCCGCGGGAGTGGTCGCGGCCGTCAGGTTGGGAGTCGGGGGCCGCGAGGAGGGATACGAAACCGTCTTTCAGCGTACCGCGCCCGGCAACGGGGGAACAAGCTTCTTTCGGAGCCCGAAGCGTGAGCGAGGGTCTTCTCGGAATGTAACGAGAAGCCTCTCGCTCACGTTTCGGGCTCCGACGATCCCTATAACGCTCTCCGGCGGCCGGGGCGGCCCGTCGGGCGACGGGTGGCTTTCCTCCTTGCCGCACCTCCGAGAGATGGACCGATGCGCGTACTCATGCTGGCGGCGTTCGTGCTGGGGTCGATCGGGCTGGCCGGGGCGACTGCCGCCCAGGGCAAGGACGACCCCACCGGCACCTGGAAGTGGGAGGTCACGTTCAAGGACCAGAAGCGGGAGCAGACCCTCAAGCTCAAGCTCGACGGCGACAAGCTCACCGGCACCATGCCCGGCCGCAAGGAAGGCACGGATACCAAGATCGAGGACGGCAAGTTCAAGGACGGCGAGGTCAGCTTC
>DATLIF010000613.1:0-5829 GCA_035539575.1 Fimbriiglobus sp.
GGCTCCTGCCGAGCCTGGGCTCCCACGGCTCGGCAGGAGCCTCGCCCTCCCAAAAGTGGGAGCCCAGGCTCGGCAGGAGCCTCGCCCTCCCAAAAGACAGCCGCTACACGGAGGCCGAAACCTGCTCTGGCCATCCCAATCCACGACGCGGGATGAGAAGTCTGCGACTGGCCCGACCGGGCTGTGCAAAATCCAACAGTGGCTGTTGCGGGATGATCCAGAACTCGGGGAGCAATCACGATCCCGGACATCAAGGTAATAAGATTCAAAGTTGATTTGTCATCGCAAGAATAGCTTAGTTAATATCTTACGTCGATTCGCCGTCTCATGAGAGCCGCATGGTCCTCCGCTGGCATCCGGCTTGCTTTAGGTAGGGGCGAGGGCCGGTTGCGAGTCCCGGCCCTCAGACGGATGACCATGCCCCTCCGAATACGGGCACGAGACTGACAGGGTATGCGAGTCCCCTGTCGCACAGTCTCGTGCCCCACTTCTTTTTAATAAACTCAAATTCCAAGCACCAAATTCCAAAGAAGCAGAAGCACTTGTCATGCTGTTGGAATTTGGTGCTTGGGATTTGGGATTTACCGCGCTGGCGGGTCCTTCGCCCGCTGTTCCAGCAGGTACGCGAGCATGTGGCGGAAGTCCGCCTCCGGGACGGCCGTGTCGAAGTTCGCCGGCATCGGGGAGAGGGTGCTGGTCGTCCGCTTCTCGACGTCCGCGTTCGGCACCCGCACCTCCTTGCCGGCCGCGTCTGCCAGGACAAGGACCTGCCCCTCTTCCCGGATGAGCAACCCGGTCAGCGTCCGGCCGTCGCTGAGGTTCAACACCGTCGCCCGGAACGCGGCGTCCACGTTGCGGTTCGGGTCGAGCACGTCCTCCAGCAGCCGCTCGGCGCCGCGGTTGCCGATGCCGTCGAGCTGCGGGCCGACCTTCTGCCCCTCGCCGCCGACCTGGTGACACGCGGCGCAGTGCTGCGTGAACGCCTTCTTGCCGAGCGCCGCGTCCCCCTTCGTCTTGCCGAAGTCGGCGGCGCGGGCGCGGATCAGGTCGCCGACGCGGGCATCGACCGACGGCAGCCCGCGGGTCAACTCGTCCAGTCGCGGCTTGAACTTGCCGCCGTCGTGCAGCGCGATCCGGAACGCGACCCCCTTCTCCTGGAGCAGCCGCGGCGACGCCTTCCCGTCCTTGACCGCGTCGAGCAGGGTGGCCGTCCCTTGCGGGGAGCTGGCCAGCCCGGTGGCGATGGCGACCGACAGCCGGGCCGGGACCGCGGTCAGCGCCGCCAGCAGCGCCTCGCGGGCAGCCGGGACGTTGGCCCCGGCCAGCGCCGCGGCGGCCCGCTCGCGCAGGCCGTCGGGGGCCTTCGCGTCGGTGAGCGTCTGGCCGAGGACCGCGGCGGCCTTCGCCGGCTCAATCTGCACGAGGGCGGCCAGCGCCGTCGCCCGCTGACCCTCGGGGCGCTTGGCGTCAGCGGCGAACTTCGCCAGCGGGTCGAACAGGTTCGCGAGCTTCAACCCGCCGGCCAGGTCGGAGGTGGCCGCGAGGGTGTAGACGTTGGGGTTCTTCAACGCCCGGACGCAGGCGGCCTCGGCGACGGCCGCTGTGTCCGGCGGGACCGCGCCGCCGCGGGCTTGCAGGCCGCGCATGATCGACTGCACGGCGAACACCGGGGCCGGCTTCGCCTTTAGCGCAGCGATCACGGCCGCGGCCTGTGCGTCGTCGCCGTGGCGGCCGACGTGCTCGCAGTACCGTGGCTCGGCCTTCCCGGACTGCACCTGCCGGAGCACGTACGCCGCGGCCTCCTTCGACGGCACCCCGGCGGCCACGTCGCCGATCACCGACGGGTCGGCCTTCTCCGCGGCGGCCCAGCCGCCCTTGGTGTCACGCAGGGCGTTTCGCAGCGCGATCCGGGCCGCGTGCCGCAGGTGGGTATCCTCGGTCGGGCAGATCTGGATCAACTCGGCCAGCGGCTGCACGCTCTCCGGGTGCGGATGGGCGATCAGGGCCTCCGCGGCGGCGCGGGCGGCGTGCCGGTCCGCGTCGCCGAGAACCCGGTACGCCAGGGTCCGCAACTCGGGGGTGAGTGGCTCGGCACCGGCAGCCGCCCGGAACAGGTGAGTGTACAGGAACCCCGGCCCGACCTTCCCGGTCCAGTCCTTCAGCCCCTTGTCCAGAATTGCCGGCAACTCGCCCGGCTTGAGCTTGCCGCCGCCGACCGCCATCCAGCCACCGTGGACGAACCGGACCGCCTCCCGGCCCGGCGTCATGTCCTTGAAGACCACCAGCGGGTTGACCATCTCGCCGTGCCGGAGCCGGTAGGCCCAGTCGTTCGTCGCCAGCAACCGGGTCGTGAGGTTCGGCGAACTCAACAGCACCGCGCGATCGTCCTCGTCGGCCGCGGACAGGTCCGGCATCACCGGCGGCTTTACCGCGCCGTTCTCGCCCTTCCACACGACCCGCCAGATTCGGCCGCGGTCCTTGTCCCGACCGGGGTGCCGCAGGTCCACCTCGTAGTGGCCGATGATCTTGTTGTAAAAGTCCGCGAAGTACAGCGCCCCGTCCGGCCCGAGCTTCACGTCCGTCGGCCGGCACCACGGGTCGCTGCTCACCAGGAAGTCCGGCAGTTCCTTGCCCACCGGCGTCGAGCCCTGCCACTCGATCTTGTCGGCATTGATCCGATTGCCGGTCACGTTGCCGAGAAACAGGCAGCCGGTCCACTCCTTCGGGAAGTGGTCGGCGTCGTACCACGCCAGCCCGCACAGGGCCGTGCTCTGGTGGTCGTGCCGGGTGACGTGCGGGGCGAACCCCAGCCCGTCGTGCGGCTTGCCGAAGCTGTCGTAGTACGCACCGGGGATGAGCTGCGTGATCGGCTTCGAGTGACAGTCGGCGGTGTACAGGTTGAAGTACGGGTCCACGCACATCCCAAACGGGTTGACCTGCCCGAAGGTCCAGTTCTGCACCCGCGTGCCGTCCGGCCGGAACCGGTAGGTGTTGCCGGACTGCATCGTGATCGTGCTGCCGTCGGTCCCCTTCACCGTGGACGCGTTCTTGAACCCGTGCGTCGCGTACACCCAGCCGTCCGGCATCAGCACGAACGAGTTGGTCATCCCGTGCGTGTCCTCGGTGCCGAACCCGGACAGGAGCGTTTCGCGGCGGTCCGCCTTCCCGTCGCCGTCGGTGTCCGTGAGCTTCAGGACGCTGCCAACGTGGGAGACGATGCAGGACTTGCCGTCGGGCAGCGGCAGCACGCCGATCGGGATGTTCAGTTTGTCGTCGAATACCGTGACCTTCCGCGCCTTGCCGTCCGGGCCGAAGTCGGAGAGGACGTAGAGCTTGTCGGCCGCCTTGCCGTCCGGGGCGGGGAACGGGTAGTGGCGGGAGGTGGTGGCCCAGAGGCGGCCCTTCGCGTCGAAGGCGATCTGGATCGGCTTGCCGATGTCCGGCTCCGCCGCGACGAGCTGGGCCTCAAACCCGGGCGGGAGCTTGAAGGTCTTCCGCTCGTCGGCCGGCGACAGTGCGTCGGTCGGGGCGACATGGGTCTGGGCGAAGGCGGGGAGGGCGAGCGCGAGAAGCGTCGGCAGCGAAAGCCGCATGGGGAGGGTTCTCCGGCGGGAGGATGGCAGGAAGTGATTGTAACCCGGCTCGCCGTTACTCCGCCGTCGCCAGCACCACGGCCAGCTCGCAAGCAGCCTCGAACTCGGGCAGGTCCACCCACTCGTTGACGGTGTGGATGTCGTTCTGCCCGGCCCCGAGGGTGACGGTCGGGACGCCGTGCTTGACCATCCAGTTCGCGTCCAGCCCGCCGTTGGTCGTCCGCAGCATCGGCTCGCGGCCGATCGCCCGCACGCCGGCGGACGCCCGGTGCGCGACCGGCGAACTCTCCTTCAGGCGGAACGGGTGGTAGTCGGTCCGCGCCGTGAACTTCACCCGGCCGGGCTTGCCCTCGTGGTCGGTCACACGGCTCGCGGCCTTGGTGAACGCTTCCTTGTATGCGGCCGTGATCTCGCGAAAGAACTTCGGGTCGTGGCTGCGGCTCTCGCCCTTGACCAGGACGTAGTCCGTCACGACGTTGGTCGCCTCGCCGGCGCTCTTGCCGTGGGCATCGCCGACCGGGCCGACGTTGCTGGTCCCGTCCTTGCCGTCCTTCGTGACCTTGCCGAACCACCCGCCGGCGTACACGTCGGCCATCGCCAGGGAAAGGATCATGGTCGCCGAGACGCCGCGCTCGGGCGCGACCCCGGCGTGGGCGGCCTTGCCGGCGATCTCGACCTCCCAGCGGTCCGCGCCGACCGCACCGACGATCACATCCGAGGCCGACCGGCCGTCGAAGTTGAACCCCATCGCCACGTCGCCGAGATCCTTCGGGTCCAGGTGCCGCGCGCCGAAGAGGCCGCTCTCCTCGCGGACGGTGAACAGCAGCGTCAGCGGCGGGTGCGCCGGCTTGTGCTTGAGGAGTTCCGCTACCAGGGTCACGAGCACGGCACAACCGGTGCGGTTGTCGCCGCCGAGGGCCGCGGTCGCGGTGTTGACGATCTTCTTCCCCTGGAGCTTCGGCTTCGCCCCGGCGCACAGCGGCACCGTGTCGAGGTGGGTCATGAACAGCAGTCGCGGGGCGTTCTTGAGGGCGCCGTTGCCGGGGAGTTGCACGATCAGGTTGCCGGTCTGGGTCGGCACCGGGATGCGGGCGTTGGCGTCGTCGAGTCGCATCGCCTTTGCGGGGACGCCGGCCTCCTTGAGCGCGGCCTGGACCTCCTTGCCGATCCGCGCCTCCTGCCCGGTGACGCCCTCGACGCCCAGGAACCGCATCAGCCGGCCGACCGCGGCCTTCGTCTCGACGGCCATGACCACACCCCCGGGAAACGGAAGCGGGGGCCGACGGCCCCCGCGGTGTGGTGACAGTGTAGTGACCCAGTGGGGGCCGTTAGTTGCTCCACGGGTTGCCGGACACCGGGGTGCCGAACAGGTACGGCCGGGCCATAGTGTTGGTCCACGGGTTATAGCTACCGCCCGTCACCGGGTTGGTGTAGGTGCCGGTCCACGGGTTCGGGTAGTAGGTGCCGTTGGCCCCGGAGAAGGTGTTGAACCACGGGCTGTAGAAGCTGCCGGTGGTCGGGTTCCACACCTTGCCGTCGGGCAGGCGGATGAACCGGCCCGGCGAGTTCTGGACGACGGCCGGCGGCTGATAGTACCCCGGATAGACCGGGCCGGACCAGGAGCCCCAGACCGGCGGCTGGTAGAACCCGGGGACGAAGGTGGTCCGCACCGGGGTGATGGACCGCAGGATCGCCGGGTTGGTGATCGGCGGGGTGACGACCGGGATCTGCCGGCCCGGCACCTGAGCCGAGGCGACGCCGGCCAGGGCGACCACCCCGACGGCGGCCATGAGTGAGCGGTTCAGGACGGACATGGTGTTCCTCCGCGGCTGTCCACGTCTCCCCGCAACTAAAACGGGCCGGTCGGCGAAACGTTGGCGGCCGGTCGGCGGGGGCTACAGAGGTATAACGCGGAAACGGGGCAAGCTTGCACGAATGTGCGGGATTTGGCGAGCCCCGGGCACCTGACGAGCCGGGAGCGTCAGCGACCGGAGGAACGCCCCTCCCCTCGCTGACGCTCGGGGCTCGCCGGGGAGCGTTTCGCCGCCTGGTTGACCGCGAAGATCGTGACCGCGACCACGCCGATCGTCCCAACCTCGGCGACGGTCCACCACGGCGGCATCCCGGCGAACAGGTCGATGCCGAGCATGGTCAGCGCAAACAGGAAGTGGATGACGTACATCCAGTCGATGAACCGGCGATACCGGCGGACGTCGGACGCCAGCACCAGCAGCAC
>DATLIF010000614.1:0-2391 GCA_035539575.1 Fimbriiglobus sp.
CTCACCCACTCACCCACTCACCCCCTCATCTTCCGAGGGTTCGGATTGACGGCCGTTCCGGTCCGCCCGTACCTTACCCCTACGACTGACCGGGACGGCCAACCCCGGCCGCCTCGCCGAGGAACCACCGTTGTCCCCTTCCCCGCGCCTGGGCCCGCTCCTGCCGCCGTCGGTCCGACGGCTGTTCCGCCGGGTGTTCCCGCACCGCCCGCCGGACTACGCCCGGCTGTGGGACCGGGCCTGCCAGAAGTGGGTGGTCGGCCAAACGCAGGTCCACGGCGGCCATCTCCACGTCACCGGCTGGCTGGTCGCGCCGCCGAGCCTGCGGCCGCACATGGACTTCCGCATCAACGGGGAGCCGGTTGAGAAGGTCGTCTACCCGCAGAACCGGCCGGACGTGGCCGAGCTATTCGGCTTCGTCCCGGACGCCGCCGCCAGCGGACTGGACCTGTGGCAGAAGATGCCCGACGGGGCGACCGGGCCAGGCGACCTGACCATCGAGGCGGTGGATCGGCGCACCGGCAAGCCGCTCGGGTGGGACTACGCCGCGTACCACGTCCCGTCAGCGGAGCGGTTCGGGCCGATGCCGGCCCCGCACCAGATGGCCCGGGTCATTGGCGCGCCGTCGGACTTCTACTTCCGTATGGGCGGATACACGGCGTATCTGGCACTTGAAAAGGCCGTCCGGGAGGCGACCGGCGAACCGCTGACGGCGTACCCGCGGGTGCTGGACTGGGGCTGTGGTTGCGGGCGGGTGTCGCGATACTTCCTGCCGACGGCCCGCGTCGCGGGCGTAGACGTGGACCCGGAAAACGTGGCATGGTGCCGGGCGAACCTGCCAGGCGGGTCGTGGGACGTGGTGCCACTGCGGCCGCCGACCGGGTTGCCGACGGCCGGCTTCGACCTGGCGTTCGGGGTGTCGGTGTTCACGCACCTGAAGGAGCCGGAGCAGTACGCCTGGCTGGACGAACTGCGGCGGGTGGTGCGACCGGGCGGGCTGGTGCTGATGACCTTCCACGGCGACGCGAGCCTGGTCTGGTCGCGGCTGTCGGCCGAGCGGTACACAGAGTTGAGGCGGGACGGGTTCGCCGAGCAGGCCAACCCGCTCTACGACGCCGACTTGGGTGAGGCGGACTACTACCGGGACGTGTTCCACACGACCGACTACGTCCGCCGGGAGTGGGGCAAATATTTCGAGGTGCTGGCGATTCGGCCGACGTGGGTGGCCCACCAGGACCTGGCGGTGATGCGTCGGCGGTGAACGGCTGGCGTGAGCCGGCTGGTGGTTCCTTCCCCACCAGCCGGCTCACGCCAGCCGTTCGCCTACCTGTCGTCGATCTGGGCCAGTGACGCGAACGGCCGGCCCTCGATGTACGCCAGGAACGCCCCGCCGCCGGTCGAGACGTGCGTCATCTTCTCGGCGTAGCCGAACTGCTCGACCGCCTCGGCCGTTTCACCGCCGCCGATCACCGTCACCGCGTCGGCGTTCGCCATCGCCTCGGCGATGCCCTTCGTACCGTTGCTGAACGCCGGTTGCTCAAACCAGCCGACAGGACCGTTCCAGATCACCGTCTTCGCGGCCTTGATCTTCTCCGAATAGCTCTCGGTCGTCTTCGGGCCGATGTCCACGCCCTCGTAGCCGTGCGGGATCGGCCCCTGCGCGACCTGCGTCTGCGATAGGTCTTCGGACTTCGCCACCAGGTAGTCGATCGGCAGCGAGATCTTCGACCCGACCTGCGGGACCAGTTCCTTCGCGGCGGCCAACTCCGCGTCGTCCACCTTCGTGCCGCCGACGTCCACGTTGATCGCTTTGAGGAAAGCGTAGGCCATCTTGCCGCCGATCAACAGGTGATCGACCTTCTGCAACAGCGCGTTGATGAACGCGATCTTGTCGGACACCTTGGCTCCGCCCATGACCGCGAAGAACGGCCGCTCGGCATCGGCGAGCAACCCCTCGATAACCTGCAATTCCTTCTCGACCAGCAGCCCGACCGCCCGCGGCTTGCCCTGGGCCTTCAGCGCCGCGGGGACCGCGACCATGCTGGCGTCCTTGTCGTTGTGGCAGGTGCCGAACGCATCGTTGACGTAGGCGTCGCCGAGCGCGGCGACCGCGGTGGCGAACTCCTTGTCGTTCTTCTGCTCGCGCGGGTCGAACCGCAGATTCTCCAACAGCAGAACCTCACCCGGCTTGAGCGCTCCCGCGGCGGCGACGACCGCAGGGCCGACGACCTCGTCCGCGGCCTTCTTCACCGGCACGCCGAGCAGTTCACCGAACTTCGCGGCGACCTTGTCCATCGTGAGGTTCGGGCGCTCTTCAGGCTTGGCCTTCTCCGGCCGCCCAAGGTGGCTCATCGCGATGACGCTCGCGCCCGCGTCGAGCAAGTGCTTGAC
>DATLIF010000615.1:0-16823 GCA_035539575.1 Fimbriiglobus sp.
GCTCCACCAGCCGGCTCACGCCGGCCGTTCGCCAAGACGGCGCCCTGTCGGGCGAATCTGCGAGACCAGACCGAAAAAAAACTCGTGCGGTGAAGCACTAGTGATTAGGCCGACTGGCCTGATGCGTCACGCGGGTCGGCCTATTCCCAAACGTCATCGCAATGGTAATCGGATGTCCCGATCCGACCAATAGTTCAGTCCCTGGCGGGAGCCTGCGGCCGTGTCAGGCCGACGCAGTTCGCTCAGAGGCTATCGGCCGGGCTGACCACGCAGCGACCGACCCACCCTGCCCTCGACTCACCACCTCTCCATCGGCGGCAACGGCTCCAGTTCGTACGGCTTCTTGAACGGCGCGTCCTTGGGCCACGGCGCCGCCGGGTCGTACCAGTACCACACCCGCTGGTCGGTGGCCCGCACGTAGTGCTGGTGCGACCGCGCCGGTAACTCTTTCTTGGCCCGATCCAGCGTCCGCTCGGGAATGCACACTTCCGCCGCGGCGGCGAGCAGGTCGGACGCCTTCCGCGGGCCGTCCGCCAGGAAATGCCGCAGCCAGTCCGTCACCCGGTCCCGCATCCGCAGCCCGACCGGCTCCGCCCGGCACGCCTCGTCCGCCGAGAGCTGGACCGGACCGGTCCACTCGACCACCGGCCGGTCCTCGGCGGTCGCCCGGACCCGATACCCCAGCGACGGCGGCCGCCGGCCAGCGTTGCTCTTGATCGCCGACAGCACCCGGCCCTCCGGGTCGTCGCGCCGTGTCGTCGCCAGCAGCCCCGTCCGGCACGCGGCCACGATCCCTACGCTCCCCTGCCCGCGGTAGACCGCCCGGTCGCTGCCGCCCTTGGTCAGGTGGCGGACCAGCATGACACCGCACCCGGTCCGGTCCGCCAGGTCGGCCAACGGGGTCAGCGCCTGCCGCACACACTGGTCGACGCTGGCCGCCACCGACGGCGGCAGGAATGCCATCAGCGGGTCGATCACCACCAACTCGATCCCGAGTCCGACAACCAGTTCCTCCAGCACCGGCATATCCTCGGGGAACCGCGGCACCCGCCCGTTCAGGGCCCCCGCCAGCACCAGCCGATCGAGGTCGGCCCCGGCCGCCTCCGCGCGAGGCCGCACCGTGTCCTCCGACCCGTCCTCCCCGTTCACCAGGAGGCTGACGTACGGCCGCGACAGGGTTTGACCGTCCGGCAGCGGCCCGCCGCGGCTCAGCCGCGCCGCCAGATCGAGCGTGACCAGCGACTTCCCGACTTCGGGGTCGCCGTCCAGGATCGACAGCTTCCCCTTGGGGACGTATCCGCGCCACAGCCACTCCACCGCCGACGGGCGGACGTCCGAGCAGAGGCGGGTGTTCCAGGCCGACATGGCAGACCCATCCAGGTGCGGGTTTCACTAAAATGTACATTAGTATATCACCCAAAACCGACACAATGTCAAGCCGCAGGAGGCGGTTAAGTCGGACCGGGAGGAAGGGGGGTGGCACTGGCGCCCTTGGCGCTCTTGGCACCCTGACCCCCACCCCGCGTTGACACCCGTCGGTCGGCGGTGCTACCCTGCGTCGCGATGAGCCCGGAGCGATTCCACGCCCTGATCCGCGGCGACGCCCGCGGCGTCGGGGCGGCGCTGGCCCGCGCCGGGCTGTGGTGGGCGCGGCTGCCCTACGGCGCGGGGACCTGGGCGCGCAACCGCCTGTTCGACCTGGGCCTGCGCAAGCCGACCCGCGTGCAGGTGCCAGTGGTCAGCGTCGGCAATCTGACCCTTGGCGGCACCGGAAAGACGCCCTGCGTCGAATACGTCGCCGGGTTCTACCGCGACCTGGGGCTGTCGGTCGCGGTCCTCAGCCGCGGCTACGGCGCAGCCACCGGCCGCAACGACGAGGCGATGGTGCTGGAGGAAAACCTGCCCGACGTGCCGCACCTGCAAGGGCCGGACCGCGTCGGGCTGGCCCAGACCGCAATCGAGGAGTTGGAGAGCGAGGTCCTGGTTCTGGACGACGGGTTCCAGCACCGACGGCTCGCCCGCGACCTGGACGTCGTGCTGATCGACGCGACCCGGCCGCTGCGGTATGAGTACCTGTTCCCGCGGGGATTGCTGCGGGAGCCGGTCGGCAGCCTGAAGCGCGCTGGACTGGTGGTCCTGACCCGTGCCGACCAGGCCGGGTCTGATTCGCTTGACACACAGCGCCGCTGGCTGCAGGAGCGGTTCCCCGCGCTGCCGGTGGCGACGGCGGTCCACGCCCCAGTCGCGCTGGTCGGCGCGGACGACACCCGGGACGAAACGGACCTCACCGGCAAGCCGGTCGGGGCGTTCTGCGGCATCGGCAACCCGGAGGCGTTCCGGCGGACGCTGACCGACCTGGGTGCGGACGTGGTCGCGTTCCAGCCGTTCCCGGACCACCACCCCTACACCCGGGCCGACGTGGACGACCTGCGGACCTGGGCCGCAACGCTGCCGCCGGACGCGGCCGTCGCCACGACGCAGAAGGATCTGGTCAAGCTGCGCCTCCCGAACCTGTCCGGCCGACCGCTGTGGGCGGTCCGCGTCGGGATGCGGTTCACCGACGGCGAGGACGTGTTCCGGGCGAAGCTGCAGTCCGCGGTCGAACCCCACATTCCCACGAAGGACGAATGACGAGGGACGAAGGACGAAGGACGATCGCCCTGTTCCTGCCGAACTGGGTCGGCGACGTGGTGATGGCCACGCCGGCGATCCGGGCTGTGCGGTCGTACTTCCCGTCCGCGCGGCTGCTGGCGGTGTGCAAGCCCTACGTCGCGGACACCATCGCCGGCTCACCGTGGTTCGACTCCGTCGTCCCGCTGATGAAGCCGGGCCTGGGTACGACGGCCCGGCTCTGGCGGGAGCGGCCCGACATGGCGGTACTATTCCCGAACTCCCTGCGTGCGGCACTGATCGCCCGGATCGGGGGGTGCCGCACGGTGGTCGGGTTCGCCCGGTACGGCCGGGATGCGCTGCTCTCACGGCGGCTCTACCCGAGGAGGGACGACCGCGGCCGAGTGCGGCCGACGCCCGCGATCGACGACTACAACCGGGTCGTGCGGCTGCTAGGCGTTCCCGACCCGGGGCACCGGATGGAACTGTTCACGACCCCGGCCGACGAGGCCGCCGCCGACGCGGTCTGGGCGAGACACCGGCTCCAGCAGTGCCGCGAGGTCGTCGGTCTGAACCCTGGCGGGGCCTTCGGATCTGCGAAGCACTGGCCGACCGCGTACTTCGCCGAACTCGCACGCGACCTGGCCGACCGCTGCGGGGCCGGCGTACTGGTTCTGTGCGGCCCGGCCGAGCGCGAGACAGCGGCCCGGATCGCCGCGGAGGCGAACCGCCCCGGCGTCGTGGCCCTCGCCGACACCCAACTGTCACTCGGGCTGACGAAGGCGGCCGTCCGCCGGCTGGCGCTGCTGGTCACGACGGACAGCGGCCCGCGGCACTTCGCCGCGGCGTTCGGGGTGCCGGTGGTGACGCTGTTCGGACCGACCCACATCGGATGGACGGAGACGTACTTCCCGAAGGCGGTCCACCTCCAGAAGCCGGTACCGTGCGGCCCGTGCCAGCAGAGAGTCTGCCCGCTCGGCCACCATCGGTGTATGACCGAGTTGATGCCGACCGAGGTGTACGCCGCTACCGACCACCTGCTGCGCGCGGCCACGTCCGCCAGGGAGGTGCGACATGCTTCTTGATCGGCGACGAACGACGGGCGACGCGCGACGGGGCCGGAGCGAAGAAGCGCCTGGGCGCACCGCGCCGGGCGTGCTTCGCTCTCTGGCCTCTTCGCTCGTCGCTCGTCGCCCATCGTTACTGGTCTTTCATCCGAGGTACGAGCGGTTCCTGAGGCGGGTCGGCGTGACGTCCGCGGAGGCTGCGCTGGATCTGCGCGGGGAGATCGTGTGCGGCCACCCGGACCGGCACGTCGCGCGGGTGGAACTGGGCGAAGGGCCGTCGCGGCGGGTCGTCTATCTGAAGCGGGAGCACGTCGTCGGGCTGCGGACCAGACTGCGGAGCCGGCTCGCCGGGTACGGGTGGGCGTCGCGGAGCGAACGGGAGGCGGCCACCCTGCGGCGGCTGGAGGCGGCCGGGCTGCCGGGGCCACAGTGGCTCGCCTACGGCGAGGACGGGGCCGGCCGCGCGTTCCTGATCGTGGACGAGCTGGGCGGCATGGACGACCTGCGGGCCGTGCTTGGTGACACCGGGCTGTCATCGCCCGACCGCCGGCGGCTTGCCGAGCTGGTCGGTCGGGCGGTGGCCGAGCTGCACGAAGCCGGGTTCGGCACGCCCGAACTGGCCGCCAAGCACCTGTTCGTCAACCCCGCGACCGGCGACGTGAGCCTCGTGGACTGGCAGTCCGCGCCGCGGGCGGGGATGGAGTCCATGGCTGCGCGATTTCGTCAGCTCGCCGGGCTACACGCCTCACTTGCCGACGAGTTGGCATCGCCACGCGAGCGGCTGCGATTCCTCCGAGCCTACCTCCGCACCGCCCACCAGTCCCTCTGTCCGCCGGGGAGAGCGAAGCCCAAGTTCGGCCCGTTCGCCCGGGTCGTAGCCAGCCTGTCCGGGCCGCTCCGCGGCCGGTCGTCGGCCCGCGACCAGCGATTGCCACCGGCGCCGCGGCTGGTGTGGCTGGCCGGCGAGCAGGTGTGCGTCGTCCCGGAAATGGCCGAACACTGGCCCAGCACGGCAGTCAGCCCGCCGTTCTACCTCGACGCCCCGGCCGACCGGCCTCCAGTGTCGGAGGAGTGGGTCACGTTCCCGGACGGCCGCCGCGCACTGTTGACCCGATTCACGACGGTTGACCCGCTTGGCCGGCTTACCGCGGCGGTCCGCGAACGGCCGTGGCGGTCCCCGGCTGCGACGGCGGCGCGGGTGCTGTTCCACCTCCGCCGGCACGGAGTCCCCGCCCCCAACCTGCTCGCCTTCGGCCAGCGGCTCCGATTCCTCGGTCGGGCGGACTCGTTCCTCCTGTGCGAGCCGGTCGCGGCGGCTGTCCCGGTGGCCGTCCGGCTTGCACAATTACCTGGGGATTGCCACGCCCGCTGGAACATGCTCCACCGCTGCGGCGAGACGCTCCGCAGGCTCCACGACGCGGGGTGCCGGACCGTCCCGGCGCGGGAACCGGTCCTCGTGGCCTCTGCGGCCGGTCTGGTGGCGGTCGCGTGCCCTTCCGCTGTCCGACTGACGAAGCGAGTCACAGCCCGGGATCGCGCGGCGGACCTACGACGATTCCTGCGGGCCGAACTCCCGGGCCTGGACCGGGCCGACCGCGCCCGAGTCGTCCGGGGATATCTGGGGGATGACTGGTCCGACCGGGCGGCCCGACGAGCACTGCTTACCGGTATCGCATGACCGGAAACCGACACATGACCCTTCCCGCCACCTCCGCCAAGCCTACCCCCTCGCCGGGGGGACTCTGGCACCGACTGACGCGCGGCCGGCGGGTCGTCCACCGCGAACCGGACTGGGACGACTTCGCCGGGGAGGGCTGGCTCGACCGAATCATGGCGGAGTCGGTCACCGACCGGTACCACGCCAAGCAGGGTCGGTCCATCGGCCGCTGGACGCTGACCGCCCCGGACGGCCGCTCGCTGATCGTGTACCTCAAACGCCACTATGTGCTGCCGCGCCTGCGGGGTCTGCTCTCCGCGCTCGCCCCGGACCGTCCGCGGTCGCCGGGGCTGGAAGAGTGGGAGCATCTTCGCTGGGCCAGGGCGAACGGGCTCCCGGTGCCGCGGGCGGTCGCAGTCGGCGAGTTCCTCGGCCCGTGGGGCAAGCTGCAGAGCTTCCTGGCGGTCGAGGAGTTGACCGGGATGCTGCCACTGCACGAGGCCATCCCACTCGCACAGCGCCGCCTGTCAGCAGCCGACTTCACCCGATGGAAGCGTGGACTCGTCGCTGAACTGGCGCGTCTGACGCGGGAGTTGCACGACCGGAGGGCGTTCCACCGCGACCTTTACCTGTGCCACTTCTACATACCGGACGCCGACACCCGGCGGGTTCCGGGATCGTGGCCGGGACTGGTGTGGATGATCGACTTCCACCGGCTGACATTCCCCTGGCGGCTGAGACAGGCGTCGGCGAGGGTGAAAGACCTGGCACAACTCCTGTACTCGACACACGGCGTGTGCGGGATTACCGACCGGGATCGGCAAAGGTTCTGGTGGGTCTACCGGGATCGGAAGGACTGTAGCGCAGTGGACCGGATGCGACGCGACTGGATACTCAGAAAGTCTCGGCGGTACACGGACCACAACGCCCGGCACATGAGGGCTGCGGGGTGAGCGAAATGGACATCGCCCTGTGCTACGAGTCGGTGCTGCCGTCCCGCGGTGGCGCGGAGACGTACATTGGCGACCTGGCCCGGCGTCTGGCCCGGGATGGCCACGCCGTCCACCTGTACGCCTCCCGGTGGGACCCGGCGGCGCTGCCGGCCTCCACACACTACCACCGGCTCGACGTGCCGAAAGGGCCGCGGTTCCTGCGGCCGTGGCGGTTCGCCGAGGCGTGCGAACAGGCGCTGTCCCACGCCCGGCACGACGTGACCGTCGGGTTCGACAAGACCTGGGGGCAGGACGTCCTGTACCCGCAAGGCGGGCTCCACGCGGCGAGCCGGTTCCACAACCTGCTGAAGTACCGCTCTCCGGTGTCCCGCTTCGCGGCGGCGGCCGGCAAGTTGTTCGACCCCGCGGCCCACTCGTTCGCCCGGCTGGAGCGCAAACAGTACCTGGGATCGAAACAGCCGACGATCGTCGTCAACAGCCGGATGGTCCGCAGGCACTTCGAGCAGTTCCTGGGGATCGGCCCGGAGTCCGTGCGGGTGGTACACAGCGCCATCGACCCGATGCGATTCGCGGCCGAGGACCGGCCGAAACGCCGGCAAGAGGAGCGCGACCGCTGGGGCGTCGCGCCGGACGAGCCGGTCGGCCTGACGGTGGCGATGAATTACCGGTTGAAGGGTCTGGCACAGCTCATCCGGGCCGCGGCCACGATGCCACACGGGAAGCGGTTCCGGCTGGTGGTGGTCGGGCATCCGAGGTTCGCACGGTACGAGCGACTGGCACGCCGGCTCGGTGTGGCCGACCGATTCCGATTCCAGGGCTTCCGGGCCGACCCGAAGGACGCCTACTTCGCGGCCGACTTCCTGGTCCATCCGACGTTCTACGACCCGTGTTCGCTGGTCGCCCTGGAGGCACAGGCGTGCGGGCTGCCAGTCGTCACCACCATATATAACGGGGCGAGTGAACTACTGACCGTCCCGGACAGCGGACTGGTAGTGGACGACCCGCACGACGCCACTGCGCTCGGGGCCGCGATCACACGAATGCTCGACCCGGTCTACCGGCGGTCGGCATCCCAGTCGGCACGCGAGGCCGCGAGCCGGTGGACTTTCGAACACCACTCCCGGGCGCTGCTGGACGTGTTCGCCGAGGTGCGGGCGGCCAAGCAGGCGGCGTGACGGTCCTCCCGCTACAACATCCCCACCATGACTCCCAGCGCCGCGCTACTCCTCGTCGCCTCGTACCTGATTGGGGCGATCCCGTTCGGCTACCTGGTCGCCCGGATGAAGGGCGTTGACCTGTTCAAGGCAGGCAGCGGCAACATCGGGGCAACGAACGTCGGCCGCATCCTGGGGCGAAAGTACGGTGTCCTCGTCTTCGTGCTCGACTTCCTGAAGGGAGCCGGGCCGGTCGCGGCCATCGTCCCCCTGGCGCGGTCACTGGACCCCGACGCCACAGACTCCGCAGACGTGCTCCGGGTCGGGGCGGCGCTGCTGGCGTTTCTGGGGCACCTGTTCCCAGTGTACCTGGGGTTCCGCGGCGGAAAGGGCGTTGCGACCGGGGCCGGTGCGGTGTTCGTGCTGGTGCCCGGCCCGGCCGCCCTGGCGGCGCTTACCTGGGTGCTGGCTGCTCTCACCACCCGGTACGTCTCGTTCGCCTCAGTTGCGGGGGTAGTCGCGCTTGTGATCGCTCGAATCGGCGGGGCGGCGGACCCGCTCGGCAGCGGGCAGTGGATCGTGACCGCGTTCTGTCTCGTCGGGTCGGCGCTCGTGATCGTAAAACACTGGGGGAACATCCGCCGGCTTCTGGCCGGCACCGAGAACCGGATCGGGGACGGGCCGATGCGTCAGACGTTGCTCCGCGGACTGCACATTCTGACGCTGGGCTTCTGGTTCGGCGGCGCGGCGTTCTTCAACTTCGTATCCGCGCCGACCATTTTCGACTCGTTCAAGCAGGTCGTGAACGGCGGCGCGTCAGACAGGACGGCACATCAGGCGATCGTTCCCCCCGACGCGACCCAGCCAACGAAGGACGCGCTGGCCAGCGCGCTGGCCGGGTCGGCAGTCGGACCGATCTTCCCGAAGTACTTCCTGATGCAGGCGCTCTGCGGTGGGATCGCACTCGTCACCGCCCTGACCTGGTTCCGCGACGGGCCGGGGGCGGTCCACCGGTGGCGGGTCTACCTCCTCGGGGCGGCCATCCTGCTGGTGGCGGGCGGCTGGTCGATCTCGGATCACGTCAGCCAGTTGCGCGTCGATCGGTTCCACCCGGATGCCGCCGTCGCCGAGGCGGCGCGGGCCGCTTTCGGTCCGTGGCACCTCGTGAGCCTGCTGCTCAGTGCCGTGACCACGTGTCTCGCCGGAGTCGGTCTGGCGCTGGCGGCGAAGTTGCCCGCCAGTGAACCGTCCAACTCTGCCGTTCAGCCCGACGTCCGGTCCGCGGCCTGATCGCCCTGCCCCGCCGGCTCCTGTTGCGTCATGCAGTGCAACGTCCCCAGCCCCCAGACCAGTTCCACGCAGTGGATTCCGACCACCTCGCGGTCCGGGAACAGTTCCGCCAGCGTCCCGAGCGCGACGCGGTCCTTCGGGTCGTTGAACGTCGGGACGATGACCACACCGTTGGCGATGTAGAAGTTTGCATAGCTCGCCGGCAACCGCGTGCCACGGAACTCCAGGAGCCGCGGCATCGGTAGCGGCACCACTTCCAGAGGTCGGCCGTCCAGGTCGGTCATGCCCTTCAGCCGGTCCAGGTTCTCTTGTAGCGGGCGGTAGTTCGCGTCGGCCGGATCCTCCTCGACCACCGTCAGCACGGTCCGCGTGCCGACGAACCGGGCCAGGTCGTCGATGTGACCATGAGTGTCGTCGCCGGCCACCCCCTGCCCCAACCAGAGGACCTTCTTCACCCCCAGGTAGTCCGCGAAGACCCGTTCGTAGTCAGCCCGGTCCATCGGTGGATTTCGCTGCTGGACCGTGCTCAGCAGGCACTCCTCGGTGGTCAGCATCAGCCCTTGCCCATTGACGTCGATGCTACCCCCTTCCAGCACGACCCAATGACCGCGAAGCGTGGGTTGAATCGTCGGCAGCCCACGGACAGACGCCACGAAGCCTGGCACACAGTCATCGAGTTTCCAGTCGGGGTACTTCGCCCAGGCATTAAAGTGCCAGTCCAGTGCGACCCGTTTCCCGTCCGGGTTCACGATAAAGATCGGCCCGGAGTCGCGGACCCAGGACCGGTCAGTCGGGCAGACGTGGAAACGGACCCGCCCCAGATCGGCCTGCGCCCGCTTCAAGACGCGCCGGGCGGCGAATTGGTGGTCGGCGTCGGCCACGAGCAGGTTGACTTCCTCGTGCCGGGCCAGGGCACGGACGATCTCGCCATACACCCACGGGATCGGGGCGAACTTGCCCGGCCAGTCGGACCGGCGGTGCGGCCACGCCATCCACGTCCCGCGGTGCGGTTCCCACTCCGCGGGCATGCGATACTCGACCGCGGCCGGGGGGTCGAGCGGATCGGTCGGTTGCATGGGTCTCCCGCCGTCGGGTGTCCTATAATGCTCTTGGTGAGCGGGCCCGGTCCCAACGGTTTATGTGACTCGCCGGACTTCGTCTCGCCGCACCCGCCCCGCGTTGACACGCCCACTTGAACGTGGTAGCCTTTACCGCATTCTCGCCTTATCGAGTTTTTATAACACCCTCACCCACCATGCCTTCCGAACTTACGACCTCTCGCGAACGGTCCGTACTGCAAGACTGTCAAGAAGCGATCGGCTACAAGTTCCGCAAGCCCGAACTGTTGCGTGCGGCCCTGACCCACACCTCCGGGGCGAACACCCGACTCGGCTCCAACGAGCGGATGGAGTTCCTCGGCGACAGCGTCCTCGGGCTGGTCACCTGCGAGCAACTGTACGCCCGGTTCCCCGAGTACCAGGAGGGGGACCTGACCAAGGTCAAGTCAGTCGTCGTCAGTCGCAAGACCTGCGCCCAGTTCAGCCGGGACCTCGGCCTGGGGGAATACCTGTTCCTCGGCAAGGGGATGAACGGGTTCGGGGAAATCCCGTCGAACATCCTGGCCGACGTGTTCGAGGCACTGGTAGCGGCGATCTTCCTGGACGGCGGCTGGGACGCAGCCCGAGTGTTCGTCCTCCAGCACATTGAGCCGGAGATCGAGCGCGTCGCCAGCGAGGCAGTCGCGTCGAACTCCAAGTCCGTCCTCCAGCAGGTAGCCCAGCGGGAGTTCGGCGACACGCCGCGCTACCTGTTGCTCGACGAACAGGGCCCGGACCACGACAAGTGTTTCAAGGTGGCAGCCGAGATCGGCGACCACCGGTTCCCTCCAGCCTGGGGGCGGACTAAAAAGGAGGCCGAACTGAAGGCCGCCCTGAACGCCCTGGCCGCTGTAAACGGCGACGCGATCCCGTACCCGTCGAACTGACACCCGTCCGATGACGATGCCGCCGTACCCCGTTCTGTGCTACTCACTGGGGTGCGGCCGGCCAGCCAATTTTAAAATCGCCGCCCGATGGAGCGACGGCGTCACCCGTGAGTTGAAGACGTATTACCTGGCCTGTCCCGAGTGTCTGGCAGAGTTACTCGCCGAGGCCCGCCGGAAGCAACCACTCTGCCGGCTAGTTGCCGGCGAAACACTGGAGCCGCCGGCGGTCTACGAATTGAGCCGTGGGGCACGGGACCAGGGTCTGGTGCGGCGGCAAGACATGGAATGAGCCGAGTCTTTGAGGCCGACCGACTGGCACGGTGAAGACCAGACCCGCGCTACGAAACCTCGTCCGGTTCGCCACCAGCTTGCGGTGCTGGTTCCTGGAATGCCTTGTTCACGGCCTCCAATAACTTCTCCGTGGCGAATGGCTTTCGAATGTAGGCCACCACGCCGAGATACTCGGCGTATGCCTTGTGCCGGCTCCCCTCGTTGGCGGTAATCATGATGACCGGCGGGGCATCTTTCTTGTCGCGGAAGTGTTCCAGTACCGGGTAGCCGCCCATCCGTGGCATCATCATGTCCAGGATGACCAGGTCCGGCCGCTGATTGTAGATGGCCGCCTTCCCCTGGTGGCCGTCGTGGGCCTGGATGACCCGGTGCCCCTGGCGCTCGAGCATCGTACGCAGGCCATCCACCAGTTCGCGGTCGTCGTCCACGATCAGGATCGTCTTCTGGTCGGCCATGGTGGCCCCTCCGGTCACGGGTCTCCCCACACCATAGCAATACCCGGACCGCGCAACAAGTTGCTCACCCGCCGGGAGACGATCTCGCAACGTCGCTTCCGCTGGCCGGGTCGGGTCGGGTACAACAGTTGGGATATGTCATTGCGACCACAATTCGGGACGGCCCAGGCGGCACGGTTCACCGTGCTCGGGAGCGGCAGCGCGGGCAACGCCAGCCTGCTGGAGGTCGAGGGGTTCGGCCTCCTGATCGACTGCGGGCTGGGACCGCGAATACTCGCCGAGCGACTGGCTGCGGTCGGGCTGTCGTGGCAGGCGGTGTCGGCTTGCCTGGTGTCACACACCCACCGCGACCACTGGAACGCCCTCACACTGGCCCACCTGCACCGGCTCAGGATCCCCCTGCTTGCCCATCCGTACCACCACACGGCTATGTCCGTCCGCGGCGAGTATCCACCTCTGGAGCGGGCAGGACTGGTCCGCCGGTATGAAGAGGGACAACAATTCGACGCGGCGCCGGGCCTGACGTGCCTGCCGGTCCGTGTGCCGCACGACTCCGAGCCGACTTTCGCGTTCCGAATCGAGGGCACCGGCTGGGCTCTCGGGTTCGCATCCGACGTGGGCCACGTCACCACCGGGTTGTTGGCAGCGTTCAGCGGGGTGGACGCCCTGGCGATCGAGTTCAACCACGACGAGCGCATGCAGCGGGCCAGCGGCCGGCCGCCGCTTCTCATCAATCGAGTTCTCGGAGACAACGGCCACCTGTCCAACGCCCAGGCAGCCGACCTGACTCGCGCAGTGGCCCGGTCGGGAGATCTGCGTCACCTGATCCAGCTTCACCTGAGCCGGGATTGCAACCGACCGGACCTCGCGGCCCGGGCCGGACGAGTTGCGCTCGACCGTGTCGCACCGGACGCGGTCGTGACCACGGCCACCCAGTTTCACCCCACCACCCCTCTCGTGCTCACTCCCCGAGCCGCGAATCGGCCACGACCCGCCCGCTTGCCTGTCGGGCAGAGGCGATCGGTCCAGCCGAGTCTCCCGGGCCTGGGCGACACCACCGGTCCCGGCTGATCCGGCAACCTGTGCCGGTTGGTCCGGTGCCACCTCGCGTCCGGGTCGCCCGATCTGCATGACTGCCGCAGCATCCTCCGCCGATACGGCCGACAGAATCCGTATCGCCGTCGAACGCGACGAGGAGGAGCCACGGCATGAAGCGCCTGATCGCAATTTGTATCGGACTGGCCTGGGGCGGGGCGGCTCCGGCCGCGGACCCGGTGCTAGCCTACCATCAACCGGCCGCCGCATCGCTCCGCATGGCCAGCGCCACCGACGTGACGCAACCACTGCCGGCAGCTGTAGCCACCGCGCTGCCACCTCCTGGCGCGGAGTATTCCGTACCTCACGGCACCCCGGGGTGTGTGGGTACGGGCTGTCCGAGCGGTGAGTGTGTGGGCGACGGCCGGACATGCCTGGAACGTCTGACGGATTGGTTCTGTTTCCGACCAGGGCCGCGTGTACTGCCGGTATGTACCCCGACCCCGTATTCCGCCCCGCTGCGGCACTACTTCCCCTGCCATCCGGGTCAGTGTCTCGCCGTCGGGGGCTGCAAGCGGGCCGGGGGCTGCGGGACCGGGGGCTGCGGTCATGCCAACACGCCTGGCCTGCTCGCCCCCGCGACGGCCAACGGGTACGTTCAGCATCCGGTTCCGGCTCAGACCGGCACGGATCAGGCACAGCCGACGGTCCGCGCGGCGCGGCCGACCTTCCGCGATCGAGTCATGGGAGTGTTCACGTCTGCGTGGTCCGACCCGGTGTACTCCACACCCGCACCGACCTCGGGACCGACAGTTGTTCCCGCACCATCGGGCCATCGATTCGCAGCACCAGGGATGAACCAGCCCAGTGCGGCTGTCCGTGGTGGTGTGGAGCAGACCGGACACCAGCAGCCTTCCGCGAAAAAGCCGCTGACGAATCAGTAATCTCTCGCTGGCAAGTTGAATAACACGCGAGCGGACACCGGGAACCAGTCACCCGGTGTCCGCTCGCGTGTTTATCGACGAGACTACTTCGGCTGGGGGGATGCAACCGTGATGCGTGCTGGTACGCCTGGCAAGGCACCCGTCGCACCGGGGATGGCAGGCATTGGCTGGGCCGGGGACTCGGGCACGTTCGGGGCTGGAATGTTCGGATACGGCAGTTCGTTCGGCGGCGCCGTGGCACCGGGCCGGACCGGGACCGGTTCACCGCCCGGGTAGACCGGGAAACTTCCCGGGTAAGTGCCCGGGAAACTGTATCCCTCATCCGGCGCCCACCCAGCGGGAGGCAAAGTATTATCCGGTGTCACCGCGACAGGTGCGCTGATCGAGGTCGGCACGCCCGGCGCACAAACCGCGCGGGCTGGCTCGCGGCAGCCGACCCGAGACGCCAGGTCGGCCCTGCCGACGACGCCGCACCGGTCGCCACAGTTCGACCGGCATCCGGCGCTGACCGTCAGCCCAAATACCGCCAGCCCAAGTAGCCCGGTTCGCCGCATGACGCCCCCACTGTCACGGGTCCGGCCGCGCCGTCGGCAGCGGCCCAGGACTTGAGGGAATTCTGCGCGGCATGGGCAACTTCGCAACGCCGACCGGCGGAGAAAAAAGACCCGCCGGCACAGGCCGGCGGGTCTCGACGGTTCAGGCGTTACGACCGAATCAGCCCGGGTTCTTCCCGGCGTTGGCGGCGGCCGCCCCGAGCTTCGACCGCAGGTAATCGACCGCCTTGTCGAGTTGCGGGTCCTGGACCTTCTTGACCTCCTTCTGCGGCTTGATCACCTCGCGGTCGCGGAAGTAGTCGGCCAGGTCGGACAGTTGCTCCCGGCTCAGCTTCACTTCCAGCCCCTCGCTCGGGCGAACGCCCCACTCTTCGGTCTCCTTGCCGGAAGTGCTGAGCTTGTCGATGTTGCCGTTCTTCGGGGGGAAGTACCGGGCAGTGGTCAGCTTGATCTGCGCGCCGGTCTGCGGGAAGTCCTCGACGTTCTGGACGCTCCCCTTGCCGTAAGTCCGCTCGCCGCAGACTTGCGCCCGGTCGTGGTCGCGCAGGGCAGCCGAAACGATCTCGGCCGCGCTGGCACTGGACCCGTTTACCAGCACGACGATCGGGAAATCGACGTACCGCCGCAACCCCTGGTCGAGCCACGGCTCCTCGGGCTTGTACCGGTAGCGGACCGTGACGATCGGCTTGTCGGTCTCCAGGAACAGGTCGCTGACCGCGACCGCCTGTGTCAGTAAGCCGCCTGGGTTGAACCGCAGGTCCAGCACCAGGCCGTTGAGCCCGGTCTTCTGGAGCTTGCGGATGGCCTGGTCCAGCCCGACGGTCGTGTTCGGCGAGAACTGGGTCAGGCAGATGTAGCCGATCTTCTTCTCGGGGTCGATGTAGAAGTCCCACTCGTCCTTCTCATCCCGCTTGACGCCCAGGACGGTCTCGACGGACACCAGCCCGCGCTTGAGTTCGAACTCCTTGCGCTCGGACGTGCCGTCCTCGTGGTCGCGCTGGACCACCAGGGTGATCGGCACCCCGACCTTGCCGAGGATGATCTCCAGGGCCTTCTCGGTCTTCATCCCCTTGGTCGAGATAACCTTCGGCTCGTCGGCCTTCAGCGGCTCGCCCTGCGGGTTGACATCGCGGCGGACTTCGATGATCAGATCATTGGCCTTGATGCCGGCGTGGTAGGCCGGGCTGCCCTTGATCGGGCTGACGACCAACAGGCCGTCCCGGACCAGGTCCTGCCGGATGTGGATGCCAACCCCGCGGAACTCACCGCGGAGCGGGGCGTCCATCTTCTTGATCGTCTCCCGGTCGATGTACGTCGTGTACGGGTCGCGGGTCTCGACGAACATCCGCAGAACGGTGGTGTCCACCGCTTTATCCCCTTCCAGATCCTCGCGCTTGCCGAGTCGGTCGCGGACCTTCTGCAGCAGTTCATCGATCTGGTCACGGTCGAGGTCCTTGGCGCTGGCGAGCTTCGCCTCGATCTCCTCGGGAACCGGCTCGTCCAGGGCACGGTAAAGCCCGTGGATGGCGAACGCTGCCCACTCCCCGACGGTGATCTCCTTGACGTACTTCTGCCGCACCAGGTCGATCGCCCGGATCACCTTGCGGGCGTACTTCTCGGTCTCCTCGGCGTCGAGCTTCAGGCCATCCTTGAGCGCCTTGCGTGCGGCCACGAAGTCTTCGGTCTTCAACGCGCCGTCGGCCAGCGCCTGGTACTTTTTGCGGAGTTCCTGCTGGTACTTGAGCTTGGGCATCTGGGCCAGGAGCCGGCGGCCTTCCTCAGCCACATCCTTCGGCAAGTCCATGCCAGCCAGCGCCTTCTGCCGGGCCTCGGCCTTGGGGGCCGCCGCCGGGTTCAACGCCACCGGGAAGTGGCTCGTCTCCTCGCCGATGACGAACGGGACCGACTCCTTCTCCTCGTTAGTCTTGCCGAGTTGCCGGGCCTGTTCGATGACTTGCTTCTCGACGAATTTGTTCAGCTCGTCGATCGTCACCTTGCCGTCCGGCTCGTAGCCCTCGAAGTTGCCCTCCGCGTCGGCGGCGCCCTTGAGGGCGTCGAGCACCGTGGCGGCGAACAGCCCGTGGTCCCCCTTGGTCAGCGGGGTGCGGCTGGGGATAGTGGACAGGAAGACGACCTTGTTCTTCGGCGGTGGCTGGTCGCTGTCGCCCTCCTCGGCGAAGACGGCCTTGAGCACGTCCCGCAGGTTGGGCACTGCCAGCTTCTCTTTGCCAGCGTCAAACCCCTTGAAGCTGACGTCCATCATCAGGAGGACCTTGCGGTCCTTGGCCAGCTTCAGATCGGGGACGAGGTCGGTACCGAGCAACGCCGTCTTGGCCCGCTCCTTGAATGTGGCGTCGGCGGTGAAGAATGCCGTGTCCTCGCCAACGGTCGCCCCGCGGCCGAACAGGCCGATCACGATGGTGTCGTCCTTGCCGGTCTTGGCGACCGCCTCGTGGAGCGCCTTGACGACGTTCTCCCGGGTGGCCTTTCGCTCGCCGGCCTTTTCGTCCGGGACGCCGGTCAGAAGGACGACCCGGTCCGGGGTGGTGTTGAGGTGTTTCGGGTCGGAGAACAGCTTGTGCAGGGCGCGGGCGTCGGCCGCGGCGGTCGGCCGCGGCTCGATGGCCTTGTCCTGGAACTGGCCGACACCGACCAGCACGACATACGGTCCCTTCGCGGCCGCCGGGGCGTCCTCCGCCCGGACCGAGCTAGCGCTCCATACGACCGCCGAGGCGGTCAGGAGTCCTGCGAACCACGCACGCATCTTGGTCTGGTCCTTTCTGGAGGCCGGGTGGGCGGCTGGGAAGCCAGCGGGCGACGGGTCAAGGG
>DATLIF010000616.1:0-3208 GCA_035539575.1 Fimbriiglobus sp.
CACCTCCTGCAGCTCGGCGGCGGGGGCGGAGGCCGGGGTGCTGGCCCCGACGCCGGAGGAGTTGCGGGCGCACGCCGAGCGGGCGGGGCGGTCGGCGGTGGAGCTGAAGACCGCCGAGACGGTCGCCGCCGAGCTGCAGGAGGTGTACGCGATGTGGGTCAAGCACTGGGAGTGACCGCCCGCGGTGTGGCGACGGGGCCGAAGGGGTGCCGACGACCCGGCCCCGCGCACGCGAGGGGTCGTGAGCGGGCCCATCGTCGCGGCGGACCGGACGAACGCAGTGTTACGCACGGCTACACCCGAAACCGAGGACCGACCATGAAGGCTGACAACACCGCCATCCCCACCTTCGCCCGGTCGAACGCGCACGGGCTGACCCTGGCCCAGCAGAGCGCGGTCGATCTGCTCGCCGTGGGGAAGAACGACACCGACACCGCCGGGGCGCTGGGCCTGAACCGCGTCACGGTCACGCGCTGGCGCCTGTACTCCCCGGAGTTCCGCGCCGCACTCGCCGCCCAGCGCGCCGCGGTCAGGGGCGCGTCCGCCGACCGGCTGCGGGCGCTGTTGCCCAAGGCGCTCGACGCGCTGGCCGAAGCGCTGGAGCACGCCGAGGACAAGGTAACCGTCGCGCTGGCCGTGCTGAGACTCGCCGGTCCGCTCCCGCGTCTCCCGACCGACCCGACCGAGGCAGAGGAGTACGTCCGGCGGCAGGTCGAGCGGGAGCGGGAGCGGGCGCGGAACTCGAACGAGTCACTCGACGAGATGTTCGACCTCCCGTCTACCCCGGACCACGAGAAGACCGTGCGGAGGCGACTCGCGAAGTTGGCCGGGCCGGCTGAGGGCGAACCGGCCGTCCGTGAGACGGAGGGACCGCAGTAGGATCGCCGCTCGCGCCACTGGAAGCCCGCCCATCCCCCTTCGCTCTACTAGACACGGGGGACGAAGGGGGATGCTGGCTGCGGAAACCCCGCGACAGCGTACACGCTGTGGCACAGCTTCGCGACGCACCTGGTGGAGGACGGGACTGACATCCGGACGGTTCAGGAGTTGCTCGGCCACAAGGACGTGCGGATGACGACGGTTTACACGCACGTCTTGAACACCGCCCCGAGGGCGCGGTGCGCAGCCCCCTGGACGGTTGGGCTGTGACGGGCGTCCACCGGGGTCGGCGGGAGTGGTTGGCGGCCCGGCGGTTGCGTCCGGCGGGCCTCCGGGGTAGGTTGTGTCGCTAGGTGGGTGTGCGGGTCACGGCCTGCGCGTTAGGTGGGCGTGCGGGTCACTGCTAACGCGCAGCACGGATCACGCTAACCACTAGTTCGGCCACAAGAGGGAACCCATCGGAGCAACCCCACGGCCCCGTTGTCATGGACACCAACCAGACCCTTGTCGCGGGCGACCGGCGGTCGGCCCCTCGCAAGGAGCGTTTGAGAGGGCCCCTTGATGCCCGTCAGCAACTCTGTGATTTGTCTGATCGTCCTGGTGGTTATGGCACCGCTGCTCAGCGTGGTGCTGCCGGCGACGTTCATCGTGAGCACCGGGCGTCGGCACCGTCGCAGCGGTCAGGTTGCCGGTACGCTCGCCGGTGTGGCGGGCGGGGTCCTCGGGTACGTGATCCTCTACCAGCAGTTGTACCTGCACCTGTGGCCGGTCACCTACGAGTACTCTGGGCTTGCTCTGTACCAACGCGTCCCGCGGTACCACGCGCCCGGACAACCGTACGTCGGCTGGGCGCTCTTCTTGCTCTCCGGAGTCGTCGCGGCGGGAGCGGTTGCCCGGCTCGCGGCCGGTCCGCTGGACGAACTCCCGGCGGACGGGAGCCTCGTGTGGCGCGTGTCCGGGGTCGAGCGCGCCACGGGGGTGGGGGTCACCCGGGACTTCCGAGCCGAGGAGTGCGAGCGGGCGGTGGCAATGGCTCGGGAATCCGGCATCGAGGTGAAGACCGTTCGGAAACTGACCCCAGCGAACCAACCCTGAGGCCGAACCGGGCGCTGCAGCAGACAGCGGGGGTAGGTAGGCTTTCCCAGGTTCGTAGCTCACTCGGCCCTCGCCGCTGCTGAGCGGGTCGTTCGGCCACCGGAGGCGGAGGAAGGCGAATGATCGTACCGTATACCCGCCGGAGTCTGCTGCTCGGCGTGCCCGGCGCCCTGCACCAGGTCGGCGGGGTCGTTCTCGACCAGTGGCAAGGGTCCGGGCCGATCGCGACCCGCGTCTCGCCCGGCGCGATCGGCCCGTTGCTGATCTCGTTCGGGGTGCTGGCCTGGACGGCCGGGCTGGCGTTCTACGCGATGGCCAAGGGTCAGAGCTCGTGGTGGGGGACGTCGGGCCTGCTCGGCCTGCCCGGCCTGTACCAGCCGTACCTGACGGCGCTGTCCCTGCTCGGGCTCGTCTTTCTGATGGCGCTGCCGGATCAGTCCGCCGGCCCACCGGGGTCGGGCGGTGGGAGCCCGCCCGCTGCCGGGGCTTGGTGACCCCGGCGCGGCTCGTGCCGCGCGGGCCCGGTGGCTGGAGAGCCAAGACCGGCCGAACCGCCCGCTACACCTGACTCGGCAACGCAGTTTGGTTTCTACTGCGTACCGGCCTCTAGTCGCCGCGCACTGTTCGCGCGGCCGGGCAGGCGAGCATTAATGTTCGGCGGTGGATGTCGGGAGCGAAAGAGGGACTTCGCGATGGAAACCTCCCCTGGTGTCACCGGACCCTCTGCCGACGAGGCGCTGGCTCGGCTGATCGAGGGGAATCGGCGGTTTCTCCAGGGCGAGGCCCGCAGTGCCGCCTTCAGCCGCGACACGTTGGCCGACCTCGCCAAGGCCCAGCGACCTTACGCGACCATCCTCGGGTGCAGCGACTCCCGTGTGCCGCCCGAGTGGATCTTCGACGCCGGCCTGGGGGACCTGTTCGTGATCCGCGTGGCCGGCAACATTCTGTCGCCGGAGATCGCAGGGACCCTGCAGTACGCGGGGTCGTATCTGCGGACGCCGTTGTTCGTGGTACTCGGGCATGAGGGGTGCGGGGCGATCAGCGCCGCGCTGGCGACGAAGCACGAGGGAGAGCAGTTCCGCTCTCGGGTTCAATTGCTACTGGCGAGCATCGTCCCTGGCCTTCCCGAGTTCGATTCGCAGCTCTCTCCCGAGGAACAGTTGTCACGGGCCGTCGAAGGCAACGTGCGGTGGACCGTTCGCCAGGTCCTGGATTCGCCGGAGGGACGGGCGCG
>DATLIF010000617.1:0-15551 GCA_035539575.1 Fimbriiglobus sp.
AGGTGTGGGCGTTCGTCGCGCCGAAGCTCGTCGGCGGGCCGGGGCCGTCGCCCGTCGGAGGGCACGGCGTGGAGCGGATTGCGGAAGCGCTTCAGGCGACCGAGACGACCGTCGAGCGCGTCGGGGCGGACGTGTTAATCACGATAATCCATCGGGGTTAGCCGTCCGGCCGCAGGCCGGACCGCTACGCGGTTCAACCGCGCCACTTGTCGAACAGGTTCTTGGTGATCCGCTGCACGCGCTTGTCGGGGCCGTGCGGGCGGCCGTTGTGGACGTACGGCAGCCAGTGCCCCGGCGGACTCGCCAGCCCCTGTGCCCAGAATATCGTCGCCGCGTTGAAGACCGTGTTGCCTTTCGGCCCGGGGTAAATCGTCGCCTCGTAGTGCGACTCCTGCTCGCCGCCGGTCCAGGTCTTGCCCGCCGCCACCACCTCCAGGCCGGGGATGTCCGCCGGGTCGCCGTGGTGCTCCCAGCCGACCAGCCCCGGGATGCGATCCCCCTTCTTCATGCCGGTGCCGGCGAACATCCAGTGGTCGGGCTTCGTACACACCCAGTCGCCGGAGCCGTTGAACGGGATCACGGTGCGGGCGCCGATCAGCGTCGCCTCGTTCGGCCCGTCCTCCGGCAGGTCGGCCATCCACGGCTCCTCGACTTTTTGTATTCCGCCGTACCGCCCGACACGCTCGATGACTCGGTCCGCCCGGCCGTCGGCGGACGGCAGGAACTTCGTCACGAAGCAGACCGCGTTGCCGCTGAAGAACCCGAAGTTCACGCCGACCTTCACTGCCTCCAGGCAGGTGTCGAACTGCTTGCGACTCCAGTATTCATCGTGGCCGACGGAGAGGAACGTCTTCGCTCGCGTCACGAACGGCAGCCCGCCGGCGTGGACGTCTGCATTGGTGCCGTAGGTCACGTCGTAACCCTGTTGCTCGGCCCAGTACGCCATCGGGTACTCGAACGGCAGATACTCGCCGGAGCCGAGCGTCAGCGGCACGTCCGTGACCTGGACGTACTTCGCGTACGGCCGGTCGAAGCTGGCCCGCACGCCGGAGACGAGCGGCCGGCCGTCCTTGCGGTCGTTGGTGTAAAGCGAGTAGTTGTCCGGCCAGCGGTTGTACGCCTGCCAGGTGTTGCTGCTGCACTGGAACAGGAAGTCGGCCGGCCGGTCGTCGGCCACCACGAAGATGACGTAGCTCTGGTAGCGGTGCGCCTGGCAGGAGAGCTTGCCGAGGTAGACGCCGCTGACCCAGTCCGCTGGGACCTCCAGCGTCGCGGTGGGCTTCCACTGACACTCGCGCAGCCGCATCTCCCCGACTGGCGGGGTCGGCTGCGGCCGGGCCTCGACCGGGCCGAGCGTCTTGACGTGGCGGCCGCCGGTGCCGCCGTAATACCCGAGCCGGTACAGATCGATGGTGACGGGCGTCGGCGCGGCGGTGCTGACGAGGAAGGTGAGCTTCTCCCCGGCGCGGACGCTGGTGCGGTCGCAGTACCCCTCAATCAGCGGCTGGCGGAGCTTCGCCTTCGGGTCGAACTTGACGTAGGTGAGCTGCCAGTCGGTCGTGCCGGGCTTCTCGTTCTCGGCCTTGATGAGGTCGGGCCGGCGGTCCGCGGCGGCCAGCCGCGAGAAGCCGAGCGCGGACACCCCGGCGGCGAGGGCCTGGCGGCGGTCGAGGTCAGACATGGCACGGCTCCGGCGGTACACTGGGACGGGGTTCCCTGCCGCACATGGTAGCGACTATGCGCACGCTGGCGATCGGCGACGTCCACGGGGCGAGCGCCACGCTCGATGCCCTGCTCGCCGTCGTCCGGCCGACGCCGGAGGACCTGCTCGTCTTCCTCGGCGACTACGTGGACCGCGGCCCGGACACGCGGGGCGTCCTCGACCGGCTCATCGCCCTCGAAGGGTCGCACCGCTGCGTCTTCCTGCGCGGCAACCACGAGCTGATGATGACCCGCGCCCGCCACGACCGCGGCGAGCTGCGGATGTGGCAGTCGGTCGGCGGCAGGCAGGCGCTGGCCTCCTACGGCCCGGCCGCGACGCTGGCCGACGTGCCGGCGGCACACTGGGACTTCCTCGACGACCGCCTCGTCGATTACCACGAGACGGGCACGCACATCTTCGTTCACGCCAACCTGTTCCCGGAACTTTCACTCGACGAGCAGCCGGAGGAGATGCTGTTCTGGGAGTTCCTGGGCCGGCCGGTCCGGCACGTCTCGGGCAAGACGGTGGTCTGCGGGCACTCGTCGCAGAAGTCCGGCGAAGTCCTCGACCTCGGGGACACCATCTGCATCGACACCTTCGCCTACGGCGGCGGGTGGCTGACGTGCCTGGACGTGGGCAGCCTGCGATACTGGCAGGCGAACCTGCAAGGGCAGACCCGCGAGGGCTGGCTCGACCCGCGGTGAATCACGCCGGTTGTGGCGGGCGAGGCCGGCCGGTTCTTTCGGGAGGGCGAGGCTCCTGCCGAGCCGCGGCGCCCGAGGCTTGTGGCGCCGCGGCTCGGCAGGAGCCTCGCCCTCCCGCATTACCCAGTGACGCCCTCCGTCGGGCCGGCCCATGAAGCTGCTGCTCATCAACCCGCGACTGCCCGAAAGCTTCTGGAGCTTCTCCTGGGTGTTCCGGCACGTC
Source organism: Fimbriiglobus sp. (assembly GCA_035539575.1). Lineage (GTDB taxonomy): Bacteria > Planctomycetota > Planctomycetia > Gemmatales > Gemmataceae > DASSAT01. The sequence goes on from DATLIF010000617.1 coordinate 2,630, forward strand.
GCCACCGACAAGCTCGCCCTGCTCCCGCCGCTGGGGTTGGCGACGGTCGCCGCACTGACCCCGCCGCACTGGGACGTGACCATCCTGGATGAGAACGTCGAGCCGATCGACTGGCACGCCGAGGCCGACGTGGTCGGCGTCTGCGGGATGGCGAGCCAGTTCCCGCGCCAGAAACGCATCGCCGAACACTTCCGCAAGCGCGGCTGTCACGTCGTCATAGGCGGCAGCTACGCCTCGCTGTGCCCGGAGGAGTACCGCGAACTCGCCGACACGGTTGTTGCCGGCGAGGCGGAGTACACCTGGCCGCGATTCTGCGATGACTTCGAGCGAGGTTGCGCGAAGGAGCTTTACCGCGAGACGGGCACGGTCGATCTGGCGGACAGCCCGATACCGCGCTACGACCTGCTCAAGCTCGCCCTGTACCAGACGGCGGCGGTGCAGTTCTCGCGCGGGTGCCCGTTCCGTTGCGAGTTCTGCGACATCATCATCACCTTCGGCCGGCGGCCGCGCGCCAAGACGCTGCCGCAGATCGAGCGCGAACTGGATCAGCTACGCGCCGCCAGCATCCGCAGCGTGTTCTTCGTGGACGACAACCTGATCGGTCACCTGCCACGGTGCAAGGAGTTGCTGCGGTTCCTGGCGGACTATCAGCGACGGCATCGCTACCGGTTCGGCTTCGGGGCGGAGACGTCGGCCAACGTGGCGACGCACCCGGACTTGCTGGCGCTCCTGTGGCGGGCCGGCTTCGAGTGGGTGTTCGTCGGCGTCGAGACGCCGAGCCGGGAGGCGCTGATCGAGACGAGGAAGGAGCAGAACACCCGCGCCGACCTGCTGGAGTCGCTGCGGGCGATCTACGCGCATGGGCTGGACGTGTACGCCAGCTTCGTCGTCGGGTTCGACGCCGACGACCCGACCGTCTTCGACCGGCAGTACCGGTTCCTGATCGAGTCGGGGATCGGGCTGGCCTCGCTCGGGCTACTGCTGGCCTTGCCGAAGACGCCGCTCCACGACCGCCTGAACCGCGCCGGCCGATTGCGGCCGACGGCCGGGGAGCCGCACCGGCTGTGGAACAACCTGGCCGGCACCAACGTCGAGCCGCTGCGGATGAGCCACGACGAACTCGTTTCCGGGCTCCGGCGGCTGATGTCGCGGGCGTCCGACGACGCGGCGATCGCCGACCGGCTGCTCAACAAGCTGCCGCACGTTCGCCGGCCGCCGGTGCCGTTCGGGCTGCCGCCGGGGCGGACGCTGCGCTACCTGCTGCGGTTCCTGGCCCGCGGCGTGCTGCCCGGCGGCCCGCGGCGGTGGTGGCACGTCGCCCGGTCGCTCGCGCCGGCGGTGAGGAACCCGCGGCTGCTGCCGCTGGCGGTCCTGAACTGGACGTACGGGCTGGCGATCCAGGCGTTCGCCGGGTTGGCCCGATTAGAACTTGATCCCGAGCGTGGTGAAGTACGTCAGGTCGTTGCGCTTGCCGATCCCCGGGTTGCTGTCGTAGCGGTCCTGGAGGCCGATCCGCAACACCAGCCCGTTCGCCGGGTCGAGGACGTGCTCGTACCCGAGCCGGGCCCGGATGCGGTACTGCGACCAGTCGTCGATCCGCGGGTAGTAGTCGAGGATCGAGATCAGCGAGCTGCGGTCGTTGAACCGGTGCCGGAAGTCGAACCCGAAGACCATTTCCGGCACCCACCGGTCCGGCAGCAGTGGGCCGTCGAACTCCCGCACCGCACCGGCCCCGGCCCGCAGCTTGAAGGTGGTCGCGTCGGTGTCGATCACTCGGTAGCCGACCCCGGCGTAGATGCCGACGCGGAAGTGGTACGCCCGCAGCTCGTCGTACTCCAGGTTCAGGGCGCCGAACAGCGACCAGGGGCTGTTGCCGAAGAGGAACTCGTCGCGGGCATTCCACAGCGCCTGGTTGGTGGTCAGGAGCCCGTCCGCCTCGGTCCGGTTGTACAGCAGGTCGGTCGTGAAGTCGTTGCGGGCGGTCTTGCGCTGGGCCTGGAGCCCGGCCCGGAGGTTGAACATCTCCGAGTTCCCGGTCGCCCCATTGAGCCCGGCCTCGGCGCTGCCGGTCCAGAGGGGCGGCGGAGGCGGGGGTGGCGGAAACAGCCCGCCGTCCGGGCCGACCGTGGGCAGAACAGGAGGAGGCGGTGGCGGCGGCGCGGGGGGCTTCCCCGGCGGAGCGAAGATGGTATCCGCCTTGAACGGCTGGTCCTGCGGCGCGCCGAAGTAGCGGGCGCCGTCTTTCGGTGGCGGCACGGGCGGTGTCGCCGGCCCGGTCGGCTGCCCGACCGATCGGCCCGTTGAAGCGAATAGTACCAGTAACCCGATACCGATGAATCGTTTCGTCACGTCGTTTCCTGCCTCACCCACAGTCCGCGAGAGCGGAAAAGTTGAGGCAGATAACGCTCTGATCCGACGGACGCAAGACCAGGTTCGCGCGGCCCGTCGGAGCCTGAAGCGTCAGCGAGAGTCTTCGTACAAAACCCTCGCTCACGCTTCGGGTTCTGACGGTCACGGCTGCTTGTAGAGCGTGCCGCCCTTCATCACCAGCCGGACCTTCCGCAGCGCAGCGATGTCCGCCGTCGGGTCGCCCTCGACCGCGATCAGGTCGGCCAGGAGGCCCGCCTTGACCGCGCCGAGCTTGCCGTCCCGGTGCAGCGCCTTCGCCGCCGTGCCGGTCGCGGCCTTGAGTGCCTGCGTCGGCGTCAGCCCGTACTCGACGAGCAGTTCGAGTTCTCTCGCCGCGCCGCCGTGCGCGAAGACCCCGACGTCGCTGCCGTTGACGATCGTCACGCCGGCCTCCAGCGCCGCCTTGAGGCTCGCCCGCTTCGACCGCACCTTCTCCGGCTCCGGCGTCCCGCGCTTCCACCCGGCGTACCGGGCGTACGCCTCCGCCGCCGCCAGCGTCGGGCAGTACCCGACCCCCTGCTTCGCCAGCACGCGGAACACCTCCACGTCGCCCTCATCGCCGTGTTCGATGGTCTCCACCCCGGCCAGGGCTGCCCGCCGCATCCCCTCCTTGCTGGTCGCGTGCGCCACCACCGGCACGCCGGCGTCCTTCGCCGTCTCGACGATCCGCTTCAGCTCGTCCAGGGAGAACGCCGGCCGGGCCTCGCCGGTCGGGCCGTGCGGGAAGTCGGCGTACACCTTCACCCAGTCGGCCCCGCGGGCGATCTGGTCGCGGACCACCTCGCGCAGCCGCTCCCCGTCCGCCTCCTCGGCCCCCTGCGGGATGCGCCACTCCGGCGCGAACCCCTTCGGGGCGTAGCTCCCCGTGGCCACGATCGCGCGCGTCGTCACCACGAGCCGCGGGCCGGGGACGATGCCCTTGTCAATCGCCGACTTGATGCCGACGTCGGCGTACCCGGCCCCCTCGGTCCCCAGGTCCCGCAGCGTCGTGAACCCGCTCAGGAGGTTGGCGCGGGCGTGCGCCGTCGCCCGGCAGACCCGCTCGGCGAGCGACTCCTTGAGGACCTGGTCGTCCCACGGCGTCTCGTCGTAGGGGTGCAGGAGCAGGTGCGAGTGGGCGTCGATCAGCCCGGGAAGCAGCGTCAGCCCCGGCAACGCGATCGACTTCGCGCCATCGGGCACCTTGACCTCGTCGGCGGGGCCGGCGGCGGCAATCTTGTCGCCCTGGACCAGCACCACCCAGCCGCGGTGCGGCTCGCCGCCGAGGCCGTCGAACACCCGGTCCGGCTTGAGCAGCACCGGCGGGTCGGCCTGGGCGAGCAGCGGGGTGGGGGTGAGCAGCAAGAGGAGTGCGAGCGCGGGGCGGGGCATGGCCGTTCCTCCGGGACGTGACGGCCCGAAGGTACCAGACCCGCCCGCCCGGCGGAACAACCCATCAGCGGTCGTTCAGTCCTTGAGCAGTTTACTCCACCATGATCTCGGCGACGCCGACGCAGCGGGTCTGGCTGCGGCCCTCGCTGGTGTCGTCCTTGACCGCGGTGAACCGCACCGTCCGTACCCGGCCGAACGGCTCCGACAGCACGAAGTCGAAGTCCGACCGGTCCCCCTTCCCCTCGCGCTCGGCCCGGATCACCGCCCGGCCGTCCTTGTCCAGAAGCTCCAGCCGCCCCACCACGACCGTGTACCCGGTCGAGCTGCTCGTCTCGCGGTTGCCCAGCACCGTCACCCGGCGGACGGCCACGTCCTGCGCGAACGACACGGCGACCCACGGCAACTTCTGCCCGGTCGGGGTGTCGCCGGTGGCGCTGAACCAGGATGTGTCGGGGTTGCCGTCGAACGCCTTATCGGGCGGCCACCCCTGCCAGTCGGAGCTTCGCGCGAAGGTGAGGCGGTCCCGGTGCGACTTGATCAGCGCGTTGCCGTTGGGCGCCAGTTCCTTCTGGCCGGGCCGGGACTTGGGGACCGGGGCGGCCACGGACAGGGCCGCCGCGGCCGCGAGGATTGTCAGGGTGTGGAGGTAGTGAGACATGGCCATGACACCGTCCTCCGTGACGGGTGCCGGAAGGGAGGAAGGGAGAAGCGCTAGAACTATACCACCGGTTTCGGGGGGCTGCCACGTCAGTCGGCCCCAGGGCGGCCCCTTCCCTTTCCGCGCTCCGGCGGGTAGCCTCGAATGTGCCTGACGAGGCCCACCGGCGATGCCCGACCCGCAGCACGAACCGACCATCAGCCTGCCGGCGGCCGACCCGGCATCGGCGCCGACCGCGCCGGTCGCCTCCACCCCGGCCGACCTCACCGGCCCGCCGGACGTGGACGTACTCCCAGAGGATCTGGCCGGCCACACGCGCTACCGTATCACCCGGCTGCTCGGCCAGGGCGGCATGGGGGCGGTCTACCTGGCCGAACACACCATCATGGGCCGGCCGGTGGCGCTGAAGGTGATCCACCCGCGCTACACCGCCAGCCCGACCGCAGTCGAGCGGTTCCGCCGCGAGGTCCGCGCCGCGGGCAAGTTGTCGCACCCGAACATCGTCGCAGCCTATGACGCCGACCACGCCGGCGCGACCCACTTCCTGGTGATGGAGTACGTCGAGGGGCAAACGCTGGCGGCCTACGTCCACGAGACGGGGCCGCTGCCGGTCGAGGAGGCGTGCGGGTACGTCCTCCAGGCGGCGCAGGCGCTGCGGTACGCGCACGAGAAGGGAATGGTCCACCGCGACATCAAGCCGGACAACCTGATGCGGACCCCGGCCGGCGAGGTGCGGGTACTCGACTTCGGGCTGGCCCGGCTCGCGGAGTCGTCCGAGGTGGTACTGGCCGGCCCGGCCGCCGCCGACCCCGCGCTGACCGCGGCGGGCAGCGTCATGGGCACCCCGGACTACATGGCCCCGGAGCAGGCGCGCGACTCCAGCGCCGCGGACGTCCGCGCGGACATCTACGCGCTGGGGGCGACGCTGTTCCACCTCTTGACCGGCACGGTGCCGTTTCCCGGCGGGTCCGCGGCGGACAAGCTGCGGCGGCACGAGTTGGAGCCGGCACCGCCGGTGTCGGCGGTCCGCGAGGGGGTGCCGCCGGGGCTGGAGCGGGTGGTCGCACGGATGCTAGCGAAGCGACCCCAGGACCGGCCGCAGACGCCGGCCGAGGTGGCCCGCCGGCTGCGGCCGTACACACACCCATCTCGGTTCTGGTGGTGGACCAGCGGCGGGGTGGCCGCGGCGCTGCTGGCCCTGCTGGCGGTGGGGCTGATCTGGTATTACGCGATCTGGCCGGGCCGCGGGGAGATCGAGTTCACCGGCGCCGGCGGCGGCCGGGTGGTCGCCATCGGAGGCGAGGACACCAGCGGCCGCATCCACCACTACGAGTTGCAACTCGGCAGGCAGGCGTACATCTCCGTCCCGCCGGGGAACTATGTCTTCGACTGGAAGGACGGGTTCATCGACCGCGAGCAATTCTCCACCCAGAAGGTGACGGTCAAACGTGGCGAGGTCGTTCGCATCGATGTCTACTCGCAGCCCCCGCCCCCTCCGCCGGTGCCGATTGTGCGGTGATCCGGCCGTGCCGACGGCGGTTGACTCGGTACGGCCGCCCGCCCCTGACCGCCGTACAGTGACCCCATGCTCGCCGCCGTCCGCAAGCTGCTCGAACTGGTCCGGTTCAGCCACACCGTCTTCGCGCTGCCGTTCGCGCTCCTGAGCGCGGCCCTGGCGTGGCGGGATGAGCCGTTCCGCTGGCAAGACCTCCTCGGCATCCTGTTGTGCATGGTCTTCGCGCGGTCGGCGGCGATGGCGTTCAACCGGCTCGCCGATCGGCACCTCGACGCGAAGAACCCCCGCACCGCCGGCCGCCACCTGCCGGCCGGCACCCTGTCCGTCGGGACGGTCGCCGCGTTCACGGTGTTGACCGCTGGCGGGTTCGTCGCCTCGACGCTGCTGTTCCTGCTGCGCGAGCCGCCGAACCCGTGGCCGCTGTACCTGAGCGCGCCAGTGCTGCTGTTTGTGCTCGGGTACTCGCTGACCAAGAGGTTCACCAGCCTGGCGCACTTCTGGCTCGGGGCCGCGCTGATGCTGGCGCCGGTCGCCGCGTGGATCGCGGTCAAGGGCATGACGGACCTGCTGCCTCCGACGCTCCTGGGGCTGGCGGTGCTGTTCTGGGTGAGCGGGTTCGACATCCTGTATGCGTGCCAGGACGTGGACTTCGACAAGACCGCCGGACTGCACAGCGTCCCGGCATGGGTCGGCGTCCCGGCGAGCCTGCGGATCGCGGCGGTCTGTCACGCGGTCATGTTCGGGCTATTGGTCGGACTGGGGTTCGCGTCGCCGCACCTGGGGGCAGTGTACTTCGTCGGGCTGGCGGCGATCGGCGGCTTGCTCGTCTACGAACACCGGTTGGTGAGGCCGGACGACCTGACCCGGGTGAACCGGGCGTTTTTCCACGTCAACGGGGTGATCAGCGTCGGTCTGTTCGCGCTGGTGCTGGTGCAACTCGCGGTGAAGTGAGCGGCGGCACGGTCATGGAGTAGCCGGGCCACACCCGACCGCGGTGCCTTCCGCCCGGGACCCGGTCGGGGCGGGGGCCGGCTTCGACCTCACGATCAGAGCGGCCGCCGCGGCCGCCAGCACCAGCAGGGCCACCCGCGCCGCCGACGGCCACAGCCGCCGGGCCGGCCGGCGGTGGACCGCGGTGGCCAGGGTCGGCGGCGGCTCCGGGTGCGACTCGTCGGCGCCCGTCGGCAGGTCGATCTCCTCCGCGCTGCCGACGACGGCCGTCCGCGGGGCGGGCAGACCGGGGATCTCGGTCGGGGTGCCGGCCTCATCCACCACTGTCGGTCGGTCGAGGAACAGTCGCTGCGGAAATCCCGGCGCCGGGTGGGCGAACGGGGTCAGCGCGATCGCCGCCTCCACCGGGGTGCGGTAGCGGTCGTCCGGCTCCCGGGCGAGCAGCTTGTGGACGACCGCGGCCAGGCCCGCGGGCACGTCTGGCCGCAGCAGGCCGATTGGCGGCGGGTCGGCGGTTAGCTTGCGAGTCACCTTCTCTAGCGGATTGCCGTCTGGGAACGGTGGGTGGCCGGCCAGCAGGAAGTACAGGGTCGCGCCCAAGGCGTACAGGTCCGCCCGGGTGTCCACTGCCGAGCAGTTCAGTGCCTGCTCCGGGGCCAGGTACTCGGCCGTCCCGAGGATCAGCCGGTCCCCGTTCCCCATCCGCCGCGTCAGGTCGTCGTCGGCCTCGGTGTGCCGGGCGATCCCCAGGTCGAGAACCTTGACCAGCCCCCGCCGGTCCACCAGCAGGTTGGCCGGCTTGACGTCGCGGTGGACCAGCCCGACCTCGTGCGCCCGTTGCAGGCCGAGGGCCACCTGCCGGCCGCAGTAGGCAGCGGTGCCCGCGGCGAACGTCCCGAACCGGGCCACTGCCGCCTGGAGGCTGACCCCGTCGATGTACTCCATGACCAGGTACGGGAAGTCGGCGTCGGGGTCCACGGCGAGCGTGTGGACGATGTTCGGATGAGACAGTGCGGCAGCGGCGCGGGCTTCGCGGACAAACCGCTCCCGGGCCACCGGGTCGTCGGCCAGCCGGGCGGCCAGCACCTTGACCGCGACCCGGGCGCCGGTCGCGACGTGCTCGGCCAGGTAGACCTGGCTCATCCCGCCTGACCCGATCCGGTCCAGCAGTCGGTAGCCGCCCAGTTCGAACCCGCGGAACCGGCCCTGAGCCAGTTGCTCGGCCTGGAACGGGGTCAGGGTGCCGTCCTCGATCAGTCCGGCCAGCAGTTCGCCGGGGGTCATATCGGAGCGGGCGTCGGCCAGGAATCCGTCGAGTTGGGGATCTTCGACCAGCCCGCTGCGGCGGATGAGCGCGATCAGGTCGGGCGTTGTGCTTGGCGCGGGCATCAGGCCGGGTCCCTGGGCGAATGGGGACGGCGAACGCTCAAAACCTAGTACATGTTTCCACCGTCGAGCTGGGGACTTACGGAATATTTGCGGGCGTCGGGAAGGCAGAAACTTCGTCTGCGGCGGGACACGGATGACCCCAGGCGCCCGGGGCTGCGGCACCAGGGTCGGGGAATCCGACGGCGAATCACGTCCAGGACTCGCGACGTGCTTGACTGTCAACCGGGGTGAGTTACGGAAGCTATGCGGAGGCCCCGATCCCCTCTCCTCCGCGTCCTCGTCCGATGGTTCCCCGCCTCGACGGACGTGCGGGCAGTCGATCTCCTCTGGGGGTCAGACGCCCGCGGCGGGCTACGGTCAGTAGCGACAGCAGGCACGACGGCCCCGGCGATCGCCAGCGGATCGCCGGGGCCGTTGCTTGTGGTGGTATCACGACCCTGAGCGGGGGGCGTCAGCCCCCTGAGTGCCGAGCGAACTCAGGGGGCTGGTCTACCGCAGCGAAGCACTATCGGTTCGTGGCTGTTGTCCTGTAAGGTGGGTCGAGCGAGTCTCCGAGCGCCGACCCACCCGACGGAAGGCAGGTGTCCCGATGCCCCATCTCATCGCCACGCTCCTCGCGGCCGCGGTCGTGGCCGCCCCGGAGTACAAGAAAGCCGAGGGCACCTGGCAGGTCGTCGGGATGGAGATGAACGGCGTGGAGATGCCAGCCGCGGCGTTCAAGGACCTGCGTATGGTGCTCAAGGGGAACACGGTCCGCGCCCTCAGCGGCAAGGACGTGATCGCCGAGGGGCGATACCGCGTCGTCGCGGTGAAGGGCAAGCGGGTTGAGTTCGACCTGCACATGTCGGCCGGGCCGGATCAGGGGAAGACCTTGCCGGCAGTCAACGAGTGGGCGGACGCGGACACGATCCGCACCTGCGTCGTCCAGCCGGGCGACCCGCGGCCGGCGAAACTCACTCCCGGCGAGGGTGAGCGGGCAGCGGTCTTCGTCATCAAGCGGACGAAGAAGTGACCGTCCTGCCCTGGTCGGGTACACTCGGCGGCGTCCCCTCACCGTTTCCGGGAGCCCGCCATGAGTGCCGAGAACGTTGCCGTCGTTCGCCGGTTCTTCCACGAGGTGTGGAACGACCGCCGGCAGGAAACCATCGACGAACTGCTGGACGACGAGAGTACTTGCCAGTCCGACATCGGCGAGTTGCTCGGGCCGGCCGGGTTCCGGGCGCTGCAGTACGAGCCGATGCTGGCCGCGTTCCCGGACGCACGGGTGACGATCGAGGGGATCATGGACGCCGGGGACGAGGTGGCGGTCCGGTGGTCGGCCGAGGCCACCCACGCCGGCGAGGCGATGGGGATGGCCCCGACCGGCCGGCCGGTCCGGCTGGAGGGCATGTCGTGGATCAGGGTCCGCGGCGGCAAGCTCGGCCTGGGCTGGCAGTGGTCGAACATCCCGACCGTCCTGGCGAGCCTGCGGGGGTGACCGGAGACCGGAATGACGAATGACCCACCAATGACGAAAAGGAGAGCCGACCCGTCTTCCCTTCGTCATTGGTGGGTCATTCGTCATTTCCTCAGACGCCCTTGGCGGCGTCGCGGACCTCGCCCCGGGGCAGGTTCGGGGTCGCCTTCAGGATCGCCATCATGTTCCGCTTGTACGCCTCCACGCCGGGCTGGCCGTACGGGTTGAGGTTCGACAGCCGGCCCTCGACCACCGTCGCCAGCATCAGCATCTGGAGCAACTGACCCATCGTATGCTCGGTCACGGACGGCATCACGACGTCCGCGGTCGGCCGGGCCGCCTCCTGGTACGCCTGGTTGGTCCCCTGGAACGCCGCGTCCAGCAAGTCCGGGAACGTCTTGCGGCTGACCGCGTTCAGGTCGTCTTCATTGCGGTCGGCCATCCCGACCGGGATCGGCGGGTGTTTGGCGGTGCGGACGAACAGGTTGTTGATGACCTTGTCCCGCGCCCCCTCCTGGTGCTGCTGGCCGCGGCTGTGCAGGTCCCGGGTGCAGACGGACGTGACCGGCGTCGGGCCGCGGCCCTGCTTGCCCAGCGACTCGCTCAGGAGTTGGTCGTACCACAGCCCGACCGACTCCAGCCGCTTCGTCCAGACCGAGAGCACCCGGATGTTCTTGCGGTGCTCGACGTTCATCAGGTGGTTGACCGCGGCGTACTGTAGCACCGGGTTGCGGTCGAATGGCTCCTCCAGGAACCGCTTGGTCATCGCCGCCGCCCCGAGCAACAGCGCCCGCACGTCCAGGCCCATGACCGCGGCCGGCAGCAAGCCGACCGGGGTGAACACGCTGTACCGCCCGCCCACGTCGTCGGGAATGGTCAGGATGTCGTCGTCCGAGTACCCCTCGCCGTGCGCCAGGTCGCGGAGTTTACCCGCCGGGCCAGTGATCGGGACGATCAGTTTCTTGAGCCAGTCGGACTTCGGGCCGTAGTACTTGGCCGCCTCCGAGCGCACCGCCCGGTACGCCGCGGCCGTCTCCAGGGTGCCGCCGGACTTGCTGATGACGATCGCGCCCCAGCGCTCGGCCGGCAGTTCGGGATCGACGCAGGTGTTCTCCAGCAACTCCAGCAGGTCGGCCAGCGTGTCGTTGTCGAAGTTGTTCCCCTCGAAGTACATCCGCGGCTTGCCCATCCGCATCTTCGACGGCAGCTCGTTGTGGTAGGTGTGGCACAAGGCGTCGAAGAGGGCCTTCGCCCCGATGTAGCTGCCACCGATCCCGAGCACCACCACCCGGTCGCAGTTCTCGCGCAGCCGGGCCGCCAGCCGGTTGACCTTGCCCAACTCGCTGGCGTCGCCCTTGCGGCGGAAGGCGTCGAGTTGCTGCTGCGGCAGGTCGATGAACCCGGCCTGGAGCGGCTGCAACCGGGCCGGCGGGTTCTGCAAGCTGCGTTCGGCGGCGACCTGTCCGCGGACCTTCTCCAGCGCCTGCCGGGCCGGTTCCAGCCGCTCCTGCGGCAGGAAGTGCTGGGCCTGCAACTCGGCGAGCGGTGTCCACGGCTCCAGGGGCGGGGCCACCAGCCGCTGGAAGCTGTACTCGATCATCTCGTCGGGCAGTTGCATCGGATTCGTCCTTCGGTACTCGTCCTTCGTCATTCGAGTCGCGGTCCGCCCCGGTGCCAGCCGTCCCCACCCGCCCTGAATGAAGGACGAAGGACGAATGACGAAGGACGATTTCACGATACTGTACGCCACGCCACGGCGGGGGTAAACTTCACCGCATGAACATCCACGAATTGGTCCGCGAGCTGCGCGAGCCGGCGGACACCAAGATCGTCCTGCTGGTGGCCGACGGCATCGGCGGTCTGCCGCTGGAACCCGGCGGCAAAACCGAACTGGAAACCGCTTCCCACCATAACCTCGACGAGTGCGCGCGCGACGGGGTTTGCGGGCTGAGTGTGCCGGTCCTGCCCGGGATCACCCCCGGTAGCGGGCCGGGGCACCTGGCGCTGTTCGGCTACGACCCGCTGGAGTACCGCATCGGCCGAGGGATCCTCGAAGCTCTGGGGATCAACTTTGCGGTCGGGCCGAAGGACGTGGCGGTGCGGGGGAACTTCTGCACCCTCGGCGCGGACGGCAAGATCACCGACCGCCGGGCCGGCCGGCCGACCACCGAGCGGTGTGTCGAACTGGTCAAGAAGATGCGGACGATCACCGTCCCGGGCGTCGAGGTGTTCGTGGAACCGGTCAAGGAGCACCGGTTCGTGCTGGTGTTCCGCGGCGACGGGCTGGGCGGGAACGTCAACGACACCGACCCGCAGCAGGTCGGGCTGGAGCCGCTGACGGCCGCGGAGGTCCGCCAGCAGACGGTGCCGGCGGTCCCGACCGACCGCGACTCGGCCAAGACCGCGGCGGCGGCCAACGAGTTCATTGCGAAGGCGCGCGAGGTGCTGAAGGACGACGCGCCGGCGAACGGGATCACGCTGCGGGGGTTCGCGACACACCCGAACATCGTCTCGTTCAAGGACCTCTACGGTCTGAAGGCGGCGGCGATCGCGGTCTACCCGATGTACAAGGGGCTGGCGCGGCTGGTCGGCATGGACGTGCTGGACGCCGGCCAGTCTCTGGGCGACCAGGTGGCGACCTTGAGGAAGGTGTGGAACGACTACGACTTCTTCTTCCTGCATTACAAGTACACGGACTCGACCGGCGAGGACGGCAACTTCCCGGCGAAGGTGCAGATGATCGAGCGGCTGGACAAGGTGATCCCGGACATCCGCGACCTTGGTCCAGACGTGCTGATCGTGACCGGCGACCACTCGACGCCGAGCAAGCTGCGCAGCCACTCGTGGCACCCGGTGCCGACGGTTCTGACGGCGGAGACGTGCCGGACGGACGAGTGTGAGGAGTTCAGCGAGCGGGCGTGTCTGCGCGGTGGGCTGGGGCAATTCGAGGCGAAGCACCTGATGCTGCTGGCGATGGCCCACGCCGGCCGCTTCGGCAAGTACGGGGCGTGAGGCGGGCTTGGCCCGAAGAACGGCCGCCCCTTGTATGTTTCGTACACCGAAGGGAACAGGTGGGGTAGACCGTGTGCCCCTCGGGCCACGAGCCCGACCCGGAGCGAGGATCACCCCACCGTCCCCGGCACCCCCGGAGCCCGAACAGGCGCGCGGACCC
>DATLIF010000618.1:0-11927 GCA_035539575.1 Fimbriiglobus sp.
GGAGGCCGAGGCCAGCATTCGGGTACCAATCGACAACTTGGAGGGTCGGTGGAGGGCATCCCGTGGAAGGGAACGCGTTGCCCTGTTGCCGACCCACGAGGCACTTGCCCTGGGCCTGATCACTCTCTGGCCGCAGGCCCCAAAGGCCGCATACTACGCCTCCTCGAACGCCTACCTGACCGCTGCTGCCATCGCGAATCCTGGTGCAGCGAGTTCTGACAAGAAATACTCTGCCAGCAGGGTAGCCGAGGAGCGGGACCAGACCGACTTACTCCGGGACATCTTCGGCAACCCGTTCCGGCCCGCGACCGCCGACCCCCGCTGGCTGACTTCCACTGCCGTCACCCTGGCTCGGGCGATCTACGAGGACCGGGCGTTCGACCGGTTGCCGATCCTGGCCGACGCCCTGGAGGAGGCCGGGTGCGACGAACCCGCCGTCCTCGCCCACTGTCGCTCAGGCGGGCCGCATGTGCGGGGCTGCTGGGTGGTGGACCTGGTGCTGGGCAAGGAGTGATCCCGTGACCGAGGCGGAGTGGCTGGCCTGCACCGACCCGACGCCGATGCTGGAGTTCCTGCGGGACAAGGCCAGCAACCGAAAGGCGAGGCTGTTCGCGGTCTTGTGCTGCCGTCAGAACGGGGACTTGTTCCGGGATCGCCGGTTCCACGACGCCATCCGCCTCGCCGAGGGGTACGCCGACGGGGAAGTCGGGGAGCCGGAGCGGGCCGCCGCCGAGCGGAGTGGCTGGCCTGCACCGACCAGACTCCGATGTTGGAGTTACTGAAAGGCAAGGTGAGCGACCGGAAGCTAAGGCTATTCGCGTGTGCTTGCTGCCGGCTCGTCTGGTCGGGGCTGACCTACGGCCGCAGCCGCTTAGCGGTCGAGGTTGCCGAGAGGTATGCCGACGGGGCGGCCGGTGATGCCGATCTCGAACGGGCATACTCAACCGCACAGGAAGCCGTGAACAGGTGCCGTGTCCGTGTCACCGGGGGCAGACTGGTGAACAGGAGGGGGGTAAGTGTGGAGGAGGCCCGGCTGTCCATGGCGGCGGAAGCCGCACATGTTAACCGCCCGTTCCGAATCGGCCGATTGAGGTGGTTCGAGCGAGACGACGACGTCAGACCGACCAGTCCCGGACTGTTGCGGGACATCTTCGGCAACCAGTTCCGCCCCGAGACCGCCGACCCCCGCTGGCTGACTTCCACTGCCGTCGCCCTGGCCCGGACGATCTACGAGGAGCGTGCCTTCGACCGACTCCCGATCCTCGCCGACGCACTGGAAGACGCCGGCTGCGACAACGCCGACATCCTGACGCACTGCCGCGGCGACGGGCCGCACGTCCGGGGGTGCTGGGTGGTTGACCTGGTGCTGGGCAAGGGGTGACCGGGGCGACTCTGCCGACAATTCCGGGGACCCTCGTCCGAATCGCCGGCGGCCACGCCCACGGACCTCGCGTCCGGGCACCCCGGTTGCAACACTCTCCGGTCGGGATTCGCGACCGCGGGGGAGATGTCATGCGGGGGACGGGGCCGGTCGAGGTGAACGGGTTCCTGATCTACGCCCAGGTCACCGACCCGGGGGCGGGTCGGTCCGGCTCCGGCTGTCGGCGGACGAGTGGGACCGGTTGGAGGCGGGCGTCGGTCACCGGGTCCGGCTTGGGCGGCCCGGCCGGGAGCCGGCCGAGGTGCTGGTGACCGCCGCCGACCGGGTGCCCCCGTTCGTCTGGCTGGACCTGCTCCCTGGCCAGCGGCCCGGCCAGTCGGGCGGGATGATCCAGAGCGAGGGAGATAAGTGCGTAGCCGACCCGACGAGGGATGCCGTGACGACCCGACGGGGCCGGGGCGGGTCACCGCCGTGAGCCGGGCGTCAGTCCGGGTCCGGCGGCTCGCCCCGGAGGAAAGTCTCGGGGAAGCACTCCTCGCACCTGCCGACGACCTGCGGCCGCTTCTGGTACCGGCTGCGGGCCCGCCGCCAGATTTCCCGCAGGGCGTCGCAGTCGCCGCTGAGCACCAGGTAGTCCGGGTCGGCCTCCGGGCGGCCGTCCACCCAGACTACCCCGTGGTACGTCCCGTCGTCGTTCTTCCCGCACCACAACTCCAGCCTGAAACCAGCCATCCGACCCTGCTTTCCGGACCACCGACTCAAGCCCGAAGCCTGACCTGGCCTTGAGGGAAGGGTTCGCCCGTTCACCTGCATTAAGTCAGTTCCGTGGTCCCTGTCAAGGAAGAGGGCGGTACCCAAGCCGAACTGAACCGCCGGGGTCGAACGGCGTACGACACCGCCGAGAGCTGCCGGCCGACGGCCGGTGGGTCGGTTGACCGGGGTGTCGGCCTGGATGAGATCTAGAAACCGGTTTTGGCGAAATCTCACCACTGACGGTGGTCGCCATCGGTGACGTCGAACACGGCGGTGGTCGGGCGGTCGGCGGGGAGTTCAAGGAGGCCGGGGTGGAGGCGGTGGCCGCCCTGACCGCCCTCGCCCTGATGAGCTACGCGTCGATCGCGAGTCTGGTGGTGGAGGTGGTGGAGGGGGCGGGCGACCTGGTCCGCCCGGTCCTGGAGGAGGCCGAGTCGGTCCGGGCCGTCCGCGGGGCGGCCTGACGCCTCACGCGGGCCGGGGCAAATGCCCCGGCCCACTTCGCGACTCGGTGTTGAGGGTCCGCAGGCCCGCCTTTTTTATGGGTCAGCGGGTCATCAGCGGGCCTGACGTGAAGGAAGAGGCTAACTCTATTTGACGGCGGGACTGGTCGGTAGAATAGTCCCGCTCAATCCTTCGCAGGGTCGGCGTCCGGGCGTCGTGGGGAACGCCGTGCGTCCGCAGGCGGAGACTGGAGGGGTATCCGATGGGCCAGGAAAGCGAAGTCCGGCTGGCGGGAACAGCCCTCGGTCGCTCCCGACACGTCTGTGCCTTCTTCGGCACGAAGGACGAGGAGTACCGGGTCCTCCTGCCGTTCATCAAGGAGGGCTTCGAGCAGGGCGACAAGGCGTTCCACATCGTCAAGGACGACCACCGCCCGGAGCACCGCCGGCGGCTGCGACGAGCGGGCATCGCCGCGGACGAGGCTGAACGCACGGGGCAACTGGAGGTCCGCCGCTGGGAGGACGCCTACCTGCGGGAAGGCCGCTTCGACCAGGACCGGATGCTCGCCTTGATCGAGGAGGTGTTGCAGGGTGGCAAGGCACAGGGCTACCGGCTCACCCGGCTGGTCGCCAACATGGAGTGGGCATTGGAGGACCGGCCCGGCGTGGGCGACATCGTGGAGTACGAAACCCGCCTGAACTACGTCCTGCCGAAGTACGACGACGCCGTGTGTTGAACCTACGACCTGCACCAGTTCGGTGCCGAGGTCGTCATGGACATCATGCGGACGCACCCGGTGGTTATCGTCGGCGGCATCCTTCAAGAGAACCCCTTCTTCGTGTCGCCCGACGAGATGCTGCGGGAACTTCGGGAACGACACGGGCGTGACGACGAATGAGTTGCGATGGACCCGAAGCAGCCCGTCCCCGATGAAACGCAAACCCTTCGCCGCTGCGTGCGGGAGTTGGCTGCCCTCTCCACGCTGTCCGCCGTCTGGAGCCGCAGCGACCCGCGGGAAGTCGCCGAGGGGCTGTGCCGCGTGCTTTCCAGTTCCTTACCCGCGGCGTTGGTGTACATCCGGATCAACGGCCACTGCGGGACGGTCGCCGTAGAAGTCGCGGGCACGCAGCGGGGGCCGATCCAGTCGGACCAGACGCGGGAGATCGGGACAACCCTTGAGCCGCTGTTGGGGTCCGGCAGTCATGACCAGACGCCGGCCATCGCCGACCCCTTCGGGGGCGGTACGCTGCGACTCGCCATCAATCAACTCGGCTACGGGGGCGACTGCGGGGTCCTGGTCGCTGGTTCGCATCAGCCCGACTTTCCCGGCCAGACCGACCGGTTGCTGCTCGGCGTGGCGGCGAACCAGGCGGCCGTTGTGCTGCAACAAAAGCGGGCGGAAGAGCAAATCCGTCGTCGTGAGCAGGAACTTTCCGACTTCTTCGACAACGCCACGGTGGGGCTGCATTGGGTCGGGCCGGACGGCACCATCCTGCGGGCGAACCGGGCGGAACTGGACCTGCTCGGCTACCCGCCGGACGAGTACATCGGCCGCCACATCGCAGAGTTCCACGCCGACAGGGACGTGATCGAGGACGTCCTGCGGCGGTTGCGGGCGGGCGAGACGGTCCGGGACCGCGAGGCCCGGATGCGGTGCAAGGACGGCTCGATCCGGCACGTCCTCATCGACTCCAGCGTACTCTGGGAGAACGGTCGTTTCGTCCACACCCGCTGCTTCACCCGTGACATCACGGAACGGAAGCTGGTCGAGGAAACCCGCCTGCGGTTGGCGGCGATCGTCGAGTCGTCGGACGACGCCATCATCGGCATCGATCTGAACGGCACGATCACCAGCTGGAACCGTGCGGCCGAGAGGCTGTACGGGTACACCGCCGAGGAGGTCGTCGGCAGACCCACCTCCGTCCTCATCCCGCCGGACCACAAGGACGACTTCCCGACGATCATGGGGCGGCTCGGCCGGGGGGAGCGGATCGAGCGTTACGAGACGGTACGGGTCAGCAAGGGCGGCAGGCGGGTGGACGTGTCCTTGACGATCTCACCGGTCAGGAACGCCGAGGGCCGGGTCGTCGGTGCGTCGAAGATCGCCCACGACGTCACCGACCGCAAGCGGACGGGGGCGGCGTTGCGGAGGCAAACCGAGCGGCTGCGGCTGCTGTGGGAGGCGGCGGCGGTGCTCCTCACCGCCGACAACCCCGACGCCATGCTGCGTGGCCTGCTCGGCAAGATCGGCCCGCATCTCGGCGTGGACACCTACTTCAACTTTACTGTGACTGATGGCGGCGACGCCTTGCGGCTGGCGTCGTGCGAGGGCATCCCCGTCGAAGCGGCCCGGACCATCACCCGGTTGGAGTTTGGCCAGGCCGTCTGCGGCACGGTGGCCTTGCACCGCCGGCCCATCGTGGCGACCCACATCCAGCAATCGGACGACCCGAAAGTGCAGTTGGTCAAGTCCTTCGGCCTCCGTGCCTACGCCTGCAACCCGCTGCTGGCCGGGGACCGGCTGCTCGGCACACTCTCCTTCGCCAGTCACACGAGGGACGAGTTCGACCCGGACGAGGTGGCCTTCATGGAAACCGTCTGCCACTACGCCACGGTCGCCTACGAGCGGCTGCGGCTGGTGAACGAGTTGAAGGAGGCCGACCGCCGCAAGGACGAGTTTCTGGCGACGCTGGCCCACGAACTACGGAACCCGCTGGCCCCCGTCCGCAACGCCGTGCAGGTGCTCCGCCACAAGGGGCCGGATGATCCCGAACTCCGCTGGGGCCGGGACGTGATCGACCGGCAGGTGGAGCACCTGACCCGCCTCATCGACGACCTGATGGACATCTCCCGCATCACCCGGAACAAGCTGGAACTCCGCAAGCAACGGGTCGAACTGGCCGAGGTCATCACCGGGGCAGTCGAATCGAGCCGCCCGGCCGTCGAGCAGTGCGGCCACGAGCTGACGGTCACGCTGCCGCCTCAGCCGATTTACCTGAACGGCGACCTGGTCCGGCTCGCCCAAGTGTTCCAGAACCTCCTGACCAACGCCGTCAAGTACACGGAGCGGGGGGGTCAGATCTGGCTGACCGCCGAGCGGCAAGGCGGCGACGCGGTGGTGCGGGTGAAAGACACGGGCGTGGGCATCCCCGGCGAGAAGCTGCCCCGGCTGTTCGAGATGTTCTTTCAGGTGGACCGTACGTTGGAGCGGTCGCAGGGCGGCCTCGGCATCGGCCTGTCGCTGGTGCGGCGGCTGGTGGAACTGCATGGCGGCAGGGTCGATGCCCGGAGCGAAGGGGTCGGCAAGGGCAGCGAGTTCATCGTCCGTCTCCCCGTCCTTGTCGAGAAGTCGATACCTCCGCAGTCACAGGAGCCGGGTGGCAACGGCAGGACGAAGACCACCGCCCGCCGCATCCTCGTCGTGGACGACAACCGGGACTCGGCGGACTCGCTCGCCATGCTCCTGCGGCTTACCGGCCATGAGGTCCACGCCGCTTACGACGGCGTGGAGGGGGTCGAGGCGGCGGAGCGGGTCAGGCCCGAAGTGGTGCTGCTCGACATCGGGATGCCCGGGCTGAACGGCTACGACGCCTGCCGCCGCATCCGAGGGCAAGAATGGGGCAAGGACGTGATGCTGATCGCCACGACCGGGTGGGGCCAGGACGAGGACCGCCGCCGCACCGGGGAGGCCGGGTTCGACGCCCACCTGGTCAAGCCGGTGGACCCGCAAGCCCTGATGCGGTTGCTGGCCGGGTTGCAGGTGGTGCGGCCGTGACGGTCCGTTGCCACGTTCGACATCGGGCGTGTCCCACCACCCCGGCGTCTCCCTGCCGCCCGGATTCTCGCATGCTCGGCTCGTCGGTGGGGAACACCCACTGGATGAAGTCGTGGCGGTCCTCCCACTCCCCGTCCGGCCACCCCAGAACTTGCCCCAGGGTGTACCCGGACGGGGTGCGGCCCCCGTCGTCGCCGTAGAAGGCGAGCCACTCGGCGGTGAGCCGGCCCGCGTGACCCGCACGTGCCATGTGCTGCTCCCGACGGACGAGGAAGCCGGTGCCAGGTAGACCGTCGGTCTTGCTCCGACGGACCGGGGAGGTGGTCACGACCGGTGCGGCCCGGAGGCCGTTAAACGCCGCGACCGAACGACCGCAGCGACCAGCCCGCCCACGGCCGCGTAGAGGGCGGCCGGACGTACAGGATGTGACGCTGCCTGAATCGGATGCTCTCGCCGGGCGGTTCCGTGACATCTTCGGTAATCCGTTCCGTCCCGTCACCGCTGACTCGTCCTGGCTCACCTCGACCGTCGTCGCCCTCGCCCGGACGATCTACCATGAGTGGGCCTTCGACCGGCTGCCGATCCTGGCCGACGCCCTGGAGGAGGCCGGGTGCGACGACGCCGACGTCCTGACCCACCTCCGGGGCGACGGGCCGCACGCCCGCGGGTGCTGGGCGGTCGATCTGGTGCTGGGCAAGGAGTGAGGCGTGACGGAAGAGGCGTGGCTGGCGTGCACCGACCCGCAACCGATGGTGGAGTTCCTGCGGGGCAAGGTCAGCGACCGGAAGGTGCGGCTGCTCGCGTGCACCTGCTGCGGCCGGGTGACGCGTCTGCTGAGTCGGTACAGCCGGAAGGCGTTGGCGGTCTCCGAGCGGTATGCCGACGCCGAGGTCTCGGAGGAGAAGCTGCGGCTCGCATGGCGGGATGCGAGGCGAGCGGCACAGGTGGAATACCGACGGGACCGGGCGGCAGCCGACGGCACCGCGATGTGCGGCCGTCGCTCTGGCGTGCGAGGCGGACGTCGGTCGGGTACTGATGGCGGTCGGGTTGGCGGCGAGGAGTGAGGCGTATCCGATCGACCCGCCCCGGCTGGCGGATGCCCACCGAAACCAGGTGCCACTCGTGCACGACATCTTCGGCAACCCATTGCGTCCCGTGACCGCCGATCCTCGTTGGCTCACCTCCACCGCCGTCGCACTGGCTCAGGCCATCTACGCCGACCGTGCCTTTGATCGGCTGCCGATCCTGGCCGACGCGTTGGAGGAGGCCGGGTGTGATAGCCAGGACGTCCTGGCCCACCTCCGGGGCGACGGGCCGCACGTCCGCGGGTGCTGGGTGGTGGACCTGGTACTGGGCAAGGTGTGAACCCGTGACCGAGCAGGATTGGCTGACCGGCACCGACCCGACGCCGTTGCTGTGGTTCCTTCGAGGGAGGGCGAGCGACCGGAAGCTGCGGCTGTTCGCTGTCGCCTGTTGCCACGGCGTTTGGAAATGGATGCCGGATGAGCGAAGCCGCGGCGGTGTAGAGGCGGCGGAAAGGCTAGCCGACGGCTTGGTGGGCGAGGATGAATGGCAAGTCGCCTACAACGAGGCGGGGGAGGCGAATGATGAATTCGTCGGCGAACTGGCATACCTCTCCGAGTCGGCCCGTGCCGCCTGGTACGCCCTGACGGTCGGGCCGGAGTTCAAGTGGGTCGGGGACGTGGTTCGATCCGCCATTCGGCTCGCAAGCTCCGGTGCGGTGGACGGCTACCATTTTTCCATCGAGGCCGATTCGGAGGAAGTCAGGGCGGCTACTTCCCGAGAGCACACCCGACAACTCCGCTTGCTCCGCTTCATCTTCGGAAATCCGTTCCGCCCCGTGACCGCCGACCCGACTTGGCTCACGCCCACCGCCGTCACCCTGGCCAGGGCGATCTACGCCGAGCGTGCGTTCGACCGGTTGCCGATCCTGGCCGATGCTCTGGAGGAGGCCGGGTGTAACGACCCCGACGTCCTGACCCACCTCCGGGGCGACGGTCCGCACGTCCGGGGCTGTTGGGTCGTGGACCTTCTGCTCGGGAGGGGGTGACCGGGCCGGCCATCGGAAACTCCACGGACCGCAACCCGAGACAGCGGTCCCTTCGCCTACCGACGTTGTGTCCGGGCACCCGAGTCGCCACCCTCTGCGGTTGGACTTCGTGATCCGGGGGGCGAGACATGCGGGGGACCGGGCCGGTGACGGTGAACGGGGTGGCGGTGTACGCCTACTACAACGTGGGCGACACCGGCCTGATCCGGCTGCGGGTGATGGGGCTGTTGAGCCAACACGGCTTCCGCACGGACGGCCTCGACGTGTCCCCGGCGATGATCGCCCTCGCCCGGGACCGCCACCCTCAGGCCCGGCTGTTCCACGCCGACATCGGCCGGTGGGACCTGCCCCGGCCGTACGACCTGATCGTGGCGTGGGACAGCGTGTGGCACGTGCCGCTGGTCGGGCAGGAGGCGGTCCTGGCGAAGCTGTGCCGGGGGCTGGCGGCGGGCGGCGTCCTGGTCTTCACCACGGGCGGGACGGACGCACCGGACGAGAAGCAGAACTCGTACATGGGGCCGCCCATGTACCACGCCACCCTCGGCCTCCCCGACACCCTGCGAGTCCTGGCCAGGGCGGGCTGCGTCTGCCGCCACCTGGAGTACGACCAGCACCCCGAGGCCCACGTCTACCTCATCGCCCAGCGGCCGGAGGGGGTACTGCCGTGACGACCGCCGACTGTGTTCGGCTCCGGCCGGTCGAGCCGAACGACCTGCTCCGGATGTACGAGTTGCAACTCGACCCGGACTCGAACCGGATGGCGGTCACGACCCCCCGGACCCGGGAGGCGTTCGACTCGCACTGGGCGACGGTGCTGGACGACCCGAACATCACCGCCCGGGTGATCCTCGTCGAAGAGCAGGTGGTCGGGACCATCTCCTGCTTCCCGAGGGACGACCAGGACCACGTCGGGTACTGGATCGACCGGGCGTTCTGGGGCCGGGGGATCGCCAGCCGGGCGTTGCACCTGCTGCTGCGGGAAGTCGCCCGGCGGCCGCTGTTTGCCACCGCCGCCACCAGCAACGGGGCGTCCCTGCGGGTCCTCCGGAAGTGCGGGTTCGTGGTCGAACAGGTCCGCCTCTCGCCCGCCAGCGACCGACACCCCGAGTGCGAGGAAGCCGTCCTCGTCCTGCGGTAGGCACACTGGCGGGGGGAGGTGTCACATGACGACCGGCAGAGGGTCGGGAGTCGTCTCGTGAGTCAGTCGATCTCGGCCGTCGCCCTGGTCGTCCACGACTACGACGAGGCGATCCGGTTCTTCACGCTCGGCCTGGGGTTCGGGGTCGTCGAGGACACCCCGCTCGCCCCCGGCAGGCGGTGGGTGACGGTCCGCCCGGCGGCGGCACCGCCCTCTTGCTGGCGAAGGCGGCCACCCCGGGGCAGGCGGCCCGGGTCGGCGACCAGACCGGCGGGCGGGTGTTCCAGTTCCTCCACACCGACGACTTCTGGCGGGACTACCATGAGATGACGGGCCGGGGCGTACGGTTCGCCGGGGGGGCCGAGGGAGGAGGACTACGGGACGGTGGCCGTGTTCCTCGACCTGTACGGCAACCGCTGGGACCGGATCGGCCCACCGGCTGCCCGGGTGGTCGCCGACGGCGGGTGAGCCACGCCGCCCGGCCGTCGGCTACCACCCAAGTGACCCGGAAACTCGGCGGGGTGCGTCTGTCACGGGCCACGGTGGGGAGGCATCTGCCCCCGATTCGCACCGTCCGGGTGAATGCCCCTCACCCACCGCACGAAGCGGGTCCGCCCGAATCACTCCCATGACGATTCACCCAAGAGCCGTCCCCGATGTCGCAACCGCAGCGAGAAAGCTGGAAGGCCACTGAAGCCGATCTCTTTCGCCTGCTGGTCGAGAACGTCCGGGACTACGCCATCTTCATCGTGGACCCGCAGGGCCGGGTGCAGACCTGGAACCGCGGAGCCGAGCGGCTGCTGGGCTACCGGGACGACGAGATCATCGGCCAGTCCGCCGACATCTTCTTCACCCCCGAAGACCTCCAGGCCGGTGGCCCGCAACGGGAGATGGAACAGGCTCTGGAGGTCGGGCGGGGCGACGACGACCGCTGGCACGTCCGCAAGGACGGCAGCCGCTTCTGGTCGGGCGGCGTGATGACGCCCCTGTGGGACGACGCCCGCAACCTCCGGGGCTTCGCCAAAATCATGCGGGACCGGACGGAGTTCAAGCGGGCCGAGGACGCCCGGGACGACGCCCTCGAATATGCGGAGAGCATCATCGAGACGGTGCGGGAGCCGATGCTGGTGCTGGACGGCCAGTTGCAAGTCAGGACGGCCAACCGCTCCTTCTACCGGGCGTTCCGGGTCACGAGGGAAGACACCGAGGGGCGGCTGGTCTACGACCTGGGCAACGGGCAGTGGAACGTTCCGAAGCTCCGCAGCCTGTTGGAAGACATCCTGCCGCAGAACACCGTCTTCAACGACTTCGAGGTCACACACGAGTTCCCGTCCATCGGCCGCAGGGTCATGCTCGTGAACGCCCGCCGCGTCTACCGGCAGGTCAACCACGCGGAGTTGGTCCTGCTCGCCCTCGAGGACATCACCGAGCGGCGACGACTGGAGGACGAGCGGCGGGAACTGGAAACCCGGTACACGTCGCTGGTCAAGAACATCCGGGACCACTCGATCTTCACCCTCGACACCGGGGGCCGCATCACGAGCTGGAACCGGGAGGCCGAACGCATCCTGGGCCACGCCGAGGCCGAAGCCCTCGGACAGCACTTCTCCATGATCTTCACCCCCGAAGACAGGAGTGCGGGCGTTCCGGGTCAGGAACTCGCCACCGCCCTGAGCGAGGGCCGGGCCGAGGACGAGCGGTGGCACCTGCGGAAGAACGGCGAGCGGTTCTGGGCGTTGGGAATCGTCACGCCCACGCAGGACGCCACGGGCCGTCACACCGGGTACTCGAAGATCCTGCGGGACATGACCGACCGCAAGAGGGCCGAGGAAGCCCTGCAACGGGCCGACAAGCGGAAGGACGAGTTCCTGGCGACGCTGGCCCACGAGCTGCGGAACCCGCTGGCCCCGATCCGCAACGGCCTGCAACTGCTCAAGCTGACCGCCGACCCGGCGGCAAGGGAGCAGGTCCGTGCGATGATGGAGCGGCAGTTCGGGCAGATGGTGCGGCTGGTGGACGACCTCCTGGACGTCAGCCGCATCACCCGCAACAGGCTGGAACTCCGCAAGGCCCCGGTCGAGTTGTGGGCCGTCGTGCAGAGTGCCGTCGAGACGGCCCGCCCGCAGGTCGAGGCGAGGGACCACAGGCTCACGGTCACGCTGCCGCCGCAGCCGGTCTACCTCGACGGCGACCTGACCCGGCTGGCCCAGGTGTTCTGGAACCTGCTCAACAACAGTGCCAAGTACACCGAGCCGGGCGGGCGGATCAGCCTGACCGCCGAGGTGGAGGGCGGGGAGGCGGTGGTCACGGTGCGGGACAACGGGATCGGGATACCCGCCGAGTCCCTGCCGAACCTGTTCGAGAT